>NZ_JBNNJZ010000378.1:0-460 GCF_050270335.1 Streptomyces sp. NPDC059900 | reverse complement strand
GGGGCCGCTGGCCCCCGGGCGGGGCCCCCCCGGGGCCGCCCCCACCCCCCGGCCCCCCCCCGGGGGGGTGGGGTGCGGGGCCTCGCCATCGGGCCCCCTCGCGTCTCGACGCCGCCTGCGGGCGCGTGGGGGTGCGGGGCTGGTCCGTCGTTGGGTGCGGGGCCGCGTCGGTATGTCCGTCCCCGCCATCAAGTGCGCGCCGCCCGGCTGCTTCGCCTCCGGAGCGCCACGAACCGTGCTCCGGGCGGAAATACCGACACGCCCCCTCGCGAACGCTGCCGACTGCGGGTGCGTGGGGGTGCAGTGCTGGTCCGTCGTTGGGTGCGGGGCCGCGTCGGTATGTCCGTCCTCGCCATCGGGTGGGCGCCGCCCGGCTACTTCGGCACCGGAGCGCCGCGAACCGTGCTCCGGGCGGAAATACCGACACGTCCCCTCGCGAACGCTGCCGACCGCCGGTGCG
>NZ_JBNNJZ010000377.1:0-8039 GCF_050270335.1 Streptomyces sp. NPDC059900 | reverse complement strand
GCGGTGTCTGGTCCGTGGCCGCGTAGTGGATGCGCAGCTTGTGTCCGGCGAGCACCGCCCGCCTGACCTCGACCATCGCGCTTTCGGGTACGTCCTCGGTGACGAGGCGGCGCGAGAGCAGATCGCTCTCCGGGTCGACGAGAAACCGCCGTGCCGCGTCGCTCGTGACGGCCCGGTGCCTTTCGGGCAGCGCGTCGACCACCTTCCGCATCGCGGCGGCGAGCGCCGATCCGAGGCCGAACACCTGCTCGCCGCGTCCCGATCCGGCGGTCAGCAGCGCGAGGGCCTCGTCGTGATTCAGTCCGGTGAGCTCGGTGCGGAAACCGGGCAGCAGCGCGAACCCGCCGTGCCTGCCGCGTTCGGCGTAGACCGGGACGCCGGACGCGGACAGGGCTTCGATGTCACGCAGCACGGTGCGGGTGGACACTCCCAGCTCGCCGGCCAGGGTGTCGGCCGTCAGACGACCGCGCTGGCGCAGCAGCAAAACCAGGGAGACCAGCCGGTCGGCACGCATGCCAAAACCCTAGAGGAATACATGACTGAGGGTGTCGTGATTTGTTGGGAGGCTCGTTCCCGCGACGTCAGGGATGGCGGCAGGCGTGCCGACCGACGTCCCTGTCCCCAACGAATCCAATGGAGTTGAAGTGGCGATGGAACGTACGGCGGTCAACCCGGTCACGTGGTCGACGGAGTTGGGATTCAACCAGGGCGAGGTCGTCTCCGGGCACACGAGGACCCTTTACATCTCCGGGCAGACCGCGATGGACGGTGACGGCAAGCCGCAGCACGACGGCGACATGGCGGCGCAGCTGGCGCTGAGCATCGACAACCTGGAGGCCGTGCTCGGCGAGGCCGGCATGTCCCTCGCGAGCCTGGTCCGGCTCAACGTCTACACGACCGACGTCGATCTGCTCTTCCAGCACTACGGCTTGCTGGCGGCGCGTCTGGGAGCTGCCGGGGTGGCGCCGGCCTCCACGATGCTCGGAGTGACCCGCCTGGCGATCCCGGGCCAGCTGGTCGAGCTGGAGGGGACCGCCGTCGCGTGACGTGACCTCGCTGCGTCTGCTGCTCGCGCCGGTGCGTCCGGCACGGGCAGCTCCGCGCGGTGCGGGAGCGTACGGGGGCGGGCGCGCGGCCGGGCCTGGCGTGCAGGAAGATTGCCGGCGCCGAACGCCTTGGTTCCAGGGCGTCAGACAGTAGACGGGATGTCGTGTGTCCGAACCATCCGACCGATCCGAAGCATGCGAACCGTCCGGAGAGGGTGTCGCGTCCACGCCCATGACCGCCGAGGAGATCGAGGCCGCCCACGTGGTCGCGCCGCCCAAGCTCGGCGGCCAGGTCACGCTGCGGGAGTACGACCCGCGGTGGCCCGCGGTCTTCGAACATGAGGCCGCCCGCATGCGTGAGCGGCTCGGCCACATCGACCACCGGATCGAGCACGTCGGCTCCACATCCGTACCGGACCTGCCCGCCAAGCCGGTCATCGACATACTCCTGACCGTTCCCGACTCCGGCGACGAGGCATGCTACGTACCGGCCTTGGAGGGCCTTGGGTTCACGCTCGTCATCCGCGAGCCCGAATGGTACGAGCATCGCGTGCTGCGCAAGTACGACCTCGACCCGAGTGCTGAATCGGCCAACCTGCATGTACTGCCCGAGGGCTGCCAGGAAGTCGTCCGCATGCTGCGCTTCCGCGACCGGCTGCGCACGGACAGCGGCGACCGCGAGCTCTACGCCGACGCCAAGCGGACGCTGTCCCGCCAGTCCTGGGAGTACATGCAGAACTACGCCGACGCCAAGTCCGGGGTCGTTGCAGCGATCCTGGGACGGGCAATGGCGGGCGACGGCTCGGGGCCGGACGCATAGGCGGGCCGGCAGGGATGCGTGACCTCGCGCTGGGCGGGCCGGGGATTGACAGCCGTCGCCGCGTGGTCATAGCTTGCGGCGCACTGTTATGAATCCTTTCAGTGCGATGGCTCGGTCGTACTGTCCCGGTTCGCGCCGGCCGAGAGGGGTCATCGCTCGTGCAACGGGTCTGTTTCCTGCTGAAGGTCCGTCAGGACCGGCTGGGGGAGTACCGGCAGCGCCACGAACACGTCTGGGCGGAGATGCGCGAGGCGCTCTCCGCCGCCGGCTGGCACAACTACTCGCTGTTCCTGCGCGAGGACGGCCTGCTCGTCGGGTACCTGGAGACCCCGGACTTCGCCGCCGCGCAGGAGGCCATGGCGCGTACCGATGTCAACGCGCGTTGGCAGGCGGACATGGCCGGCTTCTTCGAGGAGCTGGACGGGCGCGGCCCCGACGAGGCGATGCGGCCGCTCACCGAGGTCTTCCACCTCGCCTGACCGGCCCCGCCTGCGCGGCTGCGATCCCCGCAGTGATGTCATGGAGACCGCGGCTGCGACCCGGGCCGGAGCCAGACGGACGGCTCCCGCCACCCCACCCGTCGCTGCCGTGTCACACCCCAGGGAGAGTCATGATCTTCATTACCGCCAAGTTCCGCGTCCTGCCCGAGTACGCCGACGCCTGGCCGGACATCACCCGCGAGTTCACCCTGGCGACCCGCGCCGAGCCGGGATGCCTCTGGTTCGACTGGTCCCGCAGTGTCGAGGACCCCACGGAGTACGTGCTCGTCGAGGCCTTCCGTGATGACGAGGCAGGCTCGGCGCACGTCACCTCCGAGCACTTCACCAAGGCGCGGGGCACCCTGCCGCCCCATCTCGTGCAGACCCCGGAGATCGTCAACGCGTCGATTCCGCAGGAGGGCTGGTCCCTGCTCGGAGAGATGGAAGTTCCCGAACGGGGCTGAGCGCCACGCCCGCCGGACGGGCGGAGGCCGTGATTGCCCGCCGGGGGCGGCCTCTGCCACCAGCCCGGATGCCGCGCACGGCCCGGCCCGGCTGGGCTCGGACGAGACGGGCGGCCAGGCGGATGTGCCGCCCGGCAGCCGCACGGGCCCAGCGGGACAGGCGGTTGACGACCGGCCGCCCGTGAGTATGGGCGCAGGCCGCCGACGGCGGAACGGCGATCACGGGGCACCGGGTGTGGCGAAGGGCACCGGAGGCGACCGAGCCGCGCAGTGGGCCGGTCGCACGGCCGTGACCGCGGGCGCCCACGACAAGGGCGAGCGCCTGCGCGGACTCCCGGGCGAGCACCCGCGCCGGATGGCCGCGGAGCACCGCGTGGTGCACGTCCACGCCGGGGTGGGTCACCCGCCAGCCCGCCACCATGTCCGACAGCAGGCGTCGGCACTCCCGCAGGGTCGCCCGTTCGTCCAGGACGCCCAGGGGCGGCGGGCGCCACACGTACAACACCAGCAGCCCGGCACCGTGACGGGCGGCTTCCTCGAAGGCGTGGTGGACGGCGGCCGCGCAGTGGCGGCGGCCGTCCCAGCCGACATCGACGCCCACGACGAAGAAGGGCGTGCGGTGGCTGCTGGTGTCGTGGTCGCGCGTGGCGTCACCCCCCCCGTACAGGCCCGGCCGGGATGCCGTGCGGCCGGGATCCGGAGCACTGCACACCGTAGGGCGGGCGGCGGAGCCCGGCCAGGCTGCTTCTCGGTCAACCAGTACGGTCTGCGCGGTCAGCCGGTCCAGGTCCAGTCGGCGACCTCGGGCAGATCGGTGCCGTGGGCGCGGATCCAGTCGTGGTGACGGGCACGGGCGTCGGCCATGTCCTGGCGGACGGAGGCGGCGCACACGGCGAGACCGGGCACGCGGTCGATGACGTCCATCACGAGGCGGTAGCGGTCCAGGTCGTTGCGCACGACCATGTCGAACGGCGTGGTCGTGGTGCCCGCCTCCTTGTAGCCGCGTACGTGCAGATTGCGGTGCCCGGTACGGCGGTAGGCCAGGCGGTGCACCAGCCAGGGGTAGCCGTGGTAGGCGAAGATCACCGGTTTGTCGGCGGTGAACAGGGCGTCGCACTCGGGGGCGGTCATGCCGTGCGGGTGCTCCTCGTGCGGGAGCAGCCGTGTCATGTCCACCACGTTCACGACCCGGACGGCGAGGTCGGGCACGTGGCGGCGCAACAGCTGCGCCGCGGCGAGGACTTCCTGCGCGGGGACGTCGCCCGCGCAGGCCAGGACCACATCCGGCTCGCGCCCGCCGTTCTCCGATCCGGCCCACTCCCAGATGCCCGCGCCGCGCGCGCAGTGCAGGCGGGCCTCGTCCAGCGACAGCCAGTCGAAGCACGGCTGCTTCCCGGCGACGACGACGTTGACGTAATCGCGGCTGTGCAGGACGTGTTCGGCCACGCAGAGCAGGGTGTTGGCGTCCGGTGGCAGGTAGACGCGGACGACCTCGGGGCTCTTGTTGAGCACGTGGTCCACGAAGCCGGGGTCCTGGTGGGAGAAGCCGTTGTTGTCCTGGCGCCAGACGTGCGAGGTGAGCAGGTAGTTGAGGGAGGGCACCGGCGCGCGCCACGGCAGCCGGCGTGCGGTCCTGAGCCATTTGATGTGCTGGTTGACCATCGAGTCGACGATGTGGACGAACGCTTCGTAGCTGGAGAACAGGCCGTGGCGGCCGGTGAGGGTGTAGCCCTCAAGCCAGCCCTGGCACAGGTGCTCGGAGAGCACCTCCGTGACCCGCCCGCTCCCGGTGAGGTGTTCGTCGGCGGAATGGATCTGTCCCTGCCAGGCCTTGCCGGTGACGTCGTAGAGCGCACCCAGGCGGTTGGATGCGGTCTCGTCGGGACCCACGACCCGGAAGTCGCGGCGCTCGGAGGTGTCCGCCATGATCCGGGCGAGCAGGCCGCCCAGTACCCGCGTGGGCTCGTGCAGGGTCGAGCCGGGCTTGTCGACGGGGACGGCGAAGTGTTCCAGCGGTTCCACGGGCAGATCACGGGTGAGCAGGCCGCCGTTGGTGCGTGGATTGGACCCCAGGCGGCGCTTTGCCCCGGGGACGCAGTCGAGGACTTCGGCCGTGGGGCGACCGTGCGCGTCGAAGAGCTCGTGGGGCCGGTAGGAGCGCAGCCATGTCTCCAACTGCGCCAGGTGTCCGGGATTCTCGCGCACCTCGGCGAGCGGTACCTGGTGGGAGCGCCAGGTGCCTTCGACGGGCAGGCCGTCCACGGTGATGGGTCCCGTCCAGCCCTTGGGCGTACGCAGCACGATCACCGGCCAGCGGGCGCGGCCGCGCGCGCCGCCGGTGTGGGCGGTGTGCTGGATGGCGGTGATGCGGTCAAGGGCCTGGTCCAGGGCCTTGGCCATCGCGTGGTGGACCTTGTGCGGGTCGTCGCCGCTGACGTGCAGCGGTTCGTGTCCGTAGCCCTTGAGCAGGGCGTCGAGTTCGGCCTCGGGGATGCGGGAGAGCACCGTCGGGTTGGCGATCTTGTAGCCGTTGAGGTGGAGGACCGGCAGCACCGCGCCGTCGTGTACCGGGTCGAGGAACTTGTTGGAGTGCCAGGAGGCCGCCAGCGGTCCCGTCTCCGCCTCGCCGTCGCCGATCACGCAGGCGACGAGCAGGCCGGGGTTGTCGAAGGCGGCTCCATAGGCGTGCGCGAGGCAGTAGCCGAGCTCGCCGCCCTCGTGGATGGAGCCGGGCGTCTCGGGAGCCACGTGGCTGGGCACGCCGCCGGGGAAGGAGAACTGCCGGAACAGCTTCGCCATGCCCTCCGCGTCCCGTGTGACGTCCGGGTAGGTCTCGCTGTACGAACCCTCCAGCCAGGAGTTGGCCAGCACGGCCGGACCGCCGTGGCCGGGGCCCCACACGCACAGCGCGTCCAGGTCGCGCTCCTTGATGACACGGTTGAGGTGCGTGTGTACGAGGTTGAGGCCGGGTGAGGTGCCCCAGTGGCCCAGGAGGCGCGGCTTGATGTGCTCGGGCCGCAGCGGCTCTGCCAGCAGCGGGTTGCTCATCAGGTAGATCTGGCCCACGGCCAGGTAGTTCGCGGCGCGCCAGTGGGCGTCCAGGGTTGCCAGTCGGGCGGGTGCCACGGTGCCTCCAGCCTCTCGGGGGTCGGGGGTGCGTCTTGGTCTGTCGGGGGTGGGCCCCGGCGTTCGGTGTCCGGTCAGGTGTGCGGGACGACGGCCACCGGGCAGGCCGCATGGTGCAGCACCGCATGGTTGACCGGGCCGAGCTGCATGCCGACGTGGCCCTTCCTGCGGCGGGCGCCGACCACCAGGAGATCCGCGGTGCGCGACGCGTGCAGCAGCACGGTGCGCGCGTGGCCTTCGACGATCTCGTGGCGGACCCTGACGCCGGGATGGGCCGCGGTCGCCTCCCGCACGGCCTCGTCGACCTGAGCCGCGGCCCGCTGCTGGTGCTCGTCGCCGACCGTCGTGGGGAAGTCGGGAAGTTCGCGGGCCGGGCAGCGCCAGGCGTGGACGACCGTCACGGACGAGGCGAGTGACTGCGCCTCACGGAAGGCGAACTGCACGGCAGCGGAAGCCTCTTCGGGGTCGCCGACAGCGACGGCGATGGTCCGGCAGCAGCCCTCCCGGTTCTCCTCGCGACCGCGTACGACGATCACCGGCGACGTGGCGTGCGCGGCCACGGACAGGCCGACCGAGCCCAGCAGCAGTTCGGTCAGCTCGCCGCGCCCCCGGCTGCCGACCACGACGGCGCCGGCTTCCGCGCTGAGCCGCACCAGTGCCAGGGCCGGGTCTTCGGAGAGAACCTCGGCCGTCGCCTTCACCGAGTCCGTGCGGCGCAGCGCACGTTCGACCGCCGACGCCGCGATGCGGTCCGAAAGGTCCTGTACGGACGACCGGTTGATGCCGAAGGACGGTTCATGCCCCTCGTACCACTCCCACCTCGACGCATGGACGACACGCAGCGGCACACCGTGCACCGCGGCCTCGTCCGCGGCCCAGTCCAGTGCGCGCAGGCTCGGCTCCGAGCCGTCGACGCCGACGATCAGGGGCTTGTCCACGATGACACCACCTTCCAGCGGCCTCCCGGCAGGGGCCTCGCTGTGCACCGTTCCACCGCAAAGGCAGGGCGGGGGAGGGGCGAACCGGCCCCGGCAGGGGACAATCGGCCCCTGCCGGGGCCTCCGCCCGCACCGGGGCAGAGCGGGCAACAGCCCTGCGCATGGGGCCGATACGCCGGTATAGGGCCGACCGGCCCCCGGCCGCACCCGGCCAGCCCCTGGGACGTCGCTCCTGAACGCGCCGATCCTCGAAGGGCCAACCTGCCGCTGGAGGTCCGAGATGACACAGGACGAGCGAAGCCGTGCTCCGGTCCATGCCCTGCTCGCCGACGGGACGACCACCTGCATCCGGGCCGTCCGGCCCGACGATCACGCACAACTCCGGGCCCTCTACGAGGAGATGTCGCCGCAGAATCTGCGCCTGCGGTTCTTCGCCGCAAGCGGCCGGTCCGCCGTTCAGGCCGCGGACCGCGCCTGCGCCGCTGCCCGCCCCGGGTACTGCGCGCTGCTCGCCGAGATCCGGGGGCAGATCATCGGCCTTGCCGAGTACGAGCGGACCGAGGAGCCCGCGACCGCCGAGATCTCGCTCGCCGTGGCCGAGGGACTGCACCACCGGGGGATCGGCACCCTGCTCCTGGAACACCTGGTATCCGCCGCCCGCGCGGAAGGCATCAGCGCGTTCGCGGCCGACGCGCTCGCCGAGAACCACGAGATCCTCAAGGTCTTCGCCGACCTCGGCCTGCACACCGCCCGCCGCTTCGAAGGCCCCGAACTGCGCTGCCGCATCCGCCTGGACGAGGACGAGACCTACCTGACGGCGGTCGAGGCACGCGGCAGCGCCGCCGACGTGGCCAGCCTCCAACCGCTGCTGCGGCCCGACTCGGTCGCCGTGGTCGGAGCGGGCCGCCGGGCCGGCTCCGTCGGACGCGCCGTGCTGCGCAATCTGCGCACCGGAGGCTTCACCCGGCAGCTCTTCGCCGTCAACCCGAGCGTGTCCTCGCTGATGAGCGTGCCGGCCTACCCCTCGGTCGCCGCGCTGCCGCAGGCCCCCGACCTGGCGGTCCTCGCGGTACCCGCACCGGCCCTGGCCGCCACGGCCGAGGAGTGCGGCAAGGCGGGCGTACGCGCCCTGGTGGTCGTCACGGCCGGCCTGGACGGCGCACAGG
>NZ_JBNNJZ010000376.1:0-8065 GCF_050270335.1 Streptomyces sp. NPDC059900 | reverse complement strand
CCCCTCGGCAGCGGCGCCTCCGCCCGCGGCCCCGCCGGACGAGCCGCCGCTCGCCGCCGCGGCCCCTGCCGCACCGGCGCCCGCCGCACCCGCGGCGCCACCGCCGACGAGCGCCGCCACCTTCGCGTACCCGGCGGCACCGAACCAGCCGATGACCGCGATCGGCACGACCCCGGGGATACCGCTGGCGACTTCCTTGATCTGGCCGGCGGCCAGGCGGCACTTGGCGCACTCCTCCAAGTGCTTGCGCAGCCCGCGCTCGGCCCGGGTGCGCAGACTGCCGCGGGCGTAGGCGCCGAGGCGGTCCGCGTAGCGCGCGCACTCCTCGTTCTCGGCGAGGGCGGTGCTCACATGGGCCTGGAGATAGGCCTCCTTGAGACCCTCGCGGGCCCGCTTGGCGAGGACCCGGGTGCCGTTGGCGTCGAGCCCGAAGAGCGTGGCGACGTCACTCGGGGACTCGTCCTCGATCTCCGTGTGCCACAGCACGGCCTGCCAGCGCTCCGGGAGGCTCCGGAACGCCTGCATGGCCATGGACTGCTCGGCCTCGTGCATCGCGCGCACGTCCGCGCCCAGGTCGAGCGTGTCGTCGTCCGAGACCTCGGAGGTGCGCGCGGCCTGCGCCGCGAACACCGCGAAGTCCTCGACCAGTTGCTCCCGTTTCGCCGACTTCGTCCACCCGGCGGCGACGCGGCGCACCGTGGTGAGCAGATATGCGCGCACGGCGTGCTCGGGTCCGCTGCCGCCCCGGACCGCCTGGAGCATCCGCGCGAAGACCTCGGCCGTGAGGTCGTCGGCGGTGTGCGCGTCACGGCAGCAGGTGCGGGCGTACCGGCGGACGGCTTCGGCGTGCCTGCGGTACAGCTCCTCGTACGCGGTGTCGTCGCCCGCCCGCATCCGCGAGATCAGGTCGCTGTCGGGCGAGGGGCCGTCCGCGGACGCGAGGGGCGCCGAGGCATCGCTCCGGCCGCCTTCCCGCTGCGGCGGAACGCTGGGATCCGCACCGCCGCGATCCGCACCGCCGCGATCCGCACCGCCGCGATCCGCACCGGCGGGACCGGTCGCAGAACCGGGACCCCCCTGGCTCGGAACCTGCCGATGAGGAAGCCCCGAGGCCTCCCCGCCCAAGGAGGTGGCCTCCCCGCCCAAGGAGGCGGACGACTCGTCCCGCCCGTCACCACTCATCGCGGAAAGCCCCCGCTTGCACACTCAGACCCGGCCATCCGGGAAAGCGTGCCATACGGTCGCGCGCCGGCAGACGGCGATGACGGTCAACCACTCTTCCGAGGTGACTTACCGATTCAGAGCACTACCGTTCACCCATTCGGGGAAGGCTCAACCGCCACGTGTGCACCGGTGGTTGAGCCGACCCCGCAGTCAGGCCGTGGGACGCGAGCGGAGTCCCTCGAGCAGGATGTCGAGCAGCCGCGACGAAGCCGCCGCCTGCTGCGCCGCGTCCGGCAGCGAGGGCGCAGCCGTGGCTATCACCAGGAGCACGTCCGCCACGGTCACGTCCGGGCGCAGCTCGCCCGCCGCACGCGCCCGGTCCACGAGCCGCCCCACGACGTCCAGGAGCGCGACCGCGCCCGGGTCGTCCGGCACCGGCACCGGCTCCTCCGCCGGAGCCGGGCGCTGCTCGACGAGCCGCAGATCGGGAGCGGCCACCGCCGCCTGCCGCTGCTGCGGCACGCGCGCCTCGTCCTCCCGTACGCCCGTGACCTCGTCGGCGACGCCCACCCGGAGCACCTGCGGCGGAAGCAGCCGCCCCGCGCCCGATGCGACGGACGTCCGCAGGAAGCGCGAGAGCGCCGACCACGGCTCGTCCTCCTGCCCGAGCGCCGAACGCGCCTGGTCGGTCAGCCGGGAGGTCTCCTCCTCGGCTATGCGCCGCACCAGCACGTCCTTGCTGGGGAACCGGCGGTAGACCGTGCCCACGCCGACGCGTGCGCGCCGGGCGACGTCCTCCATCGGCGCGCCGTAACCCAGCTCGCCGAAGACCTCGCGCGCCGCGCGAAGAACGTGCTCGAGATTGCGCTGTGCGTCCACACGCAGCGGCGTCGAACGCGGCCCGTCCCCCATGTCGCGTCCGTTCCCGCTGGTGGCGACGGCTGATGCCGACGCTGTGCCGGAAGTCCAGTGAGTTTCCTGAATATGCATACGCGTTCCCCCGGTAATGACGTCTCCCCCCGGAGACACTCCCCGCCATTGACAACCGGAGCGTGAGGAGCGAGCCCGATTCCCGGGCCCTGTCCGGACCCGACGAGCGCATCCCCCGACACCCCGACGACACACGAACATAGTTGAGGCAGAGTCAATTCAGAAGAGGTGGGTTCCGCACGGAGCTCCCCCCGATCGGAGTACGCACCGATTCCGACCCGATTGCACCCCCCGGCTTTCCCCCTCTTCCCCCCGCTGACCTGCGCACCTTCCCCGCGCCCCGGCACGGCCCCGGCGGCGTGGCGCGAGCCGCGGCCGGTCACACAAATTGCTCAGCCTGTGGACAAACTCAAGAGCTGCGTGCGTCATGGGATGGTGAAGGAACCTGTGCGCATTCTCGTTGTGGGCGGCGGATACGTCGGCATGTACACCGCGCTGCGCCTCCAGCGGAAGCTGAAGCCGGAGCTGACGCGGGGCGAAGCGGAGATCGTGGTGGTGACGCCCGACCCGTACATGACCTATCAGCCATTTCTGCCCGAAGCCGCGGCCGGCTCCATCTCGCCGCGCCACGTCGTGGTCCCGCTGCGCCGCGTCCTGAACAGATGCCGCATCGTCATCGGCGAGATCGCCTCGGTCGACCACGCCAAGCGCACGGCCTCGTTCACCACGCTCGCCACCGCGGACGAGGGCGCGGGCGCCGTCGAGATCACGTACGACGAGATCGTCATGGCCCCCGGCTCCGTCGCGCGCACCCTGCCGATCCCCGGCCTCGCCGAGCACGGCATCGGCTTCAAGACGGTCGAGGAGGCCATCGGCCTGCGCAACCACGTCATCGAACAGATGGACATCGCCTCGTCGACCCGCGACCCTGCGATCCGCGACGCGGCCCTGACCTTCGTCTTCGTGGGCGGCGGCTACGCCGGTGTCGAGGCGCTCGGCGAGCTGGAGGACATGGCCCGCTACGCCTCGCGGTACTACCACAACGTCAAGGCCGAGGACATGAAGTGGATCCTCGTCGAGGCCACCGGCCGGATCCTCCCCGAGGTCGGCACCGAGATGGGCAAGTACACCGTCAGTGAGCTGCGGCGCCGCAACATCGACGTACGCCTGGAGACGCGCCTCGAATCGTGCGAGGACCGCGTCGTCGTACTGAGCGACGGCGCGCGCTTCCCCACCCGTACGGTCGTGTGGACCGCGGGCGTCAAACCGCATCCGGTGCTCGCCGCGACCGACCTGCCGCTGAACGAACGCGGCCGCCTGGACTGCACCGCCGAGCTGACCGTCGCGGGCGTCACGCACGCGTGGGGCGCGGGAGACGCGGCGGCCGTCCCCGACGTCAC
Source organism: Streptomyces sp. NPDC059900 (assembly GCF_050270335.1). Lineage (NCBI taxonomy): Bacteria > Bacillati > Actinomycetota > Actinomycetes > Kitasatosporales > Streptomycetaceae > Streptomyces > Streptomyces sp. NPDC059900. Next base: position 4,571 of record NZ_JBNNJZ010000376.1, on the reverse strand, counting down.
GGCCGACGAGCCCGGCAAGGAGTGCGCCCCCAACGCCCAGCACGCGGTACGCCAGGCCAGGACGCTCGGCGACAACATCGCGGCGTCCCTGCGCGAACAGCCCCTCAAGCAGTACGAGCACAAATACGTGGGCTCGGTGGCGTCCCTGGGGCTGCACAAAGGCGTCGCGCATGTCTACGGGAGGAAGTTGAAGGGCTACCCTGCCTGGTTCATGCACCGCGTCTACCACCTCAGCCGTGTGCCCACCGTCAACCGCAAGTCCCGCGTGCTCTCCGAATGGATCCTGTCCGGCCTGTTCAAACGCGAGATCGTGTCCCTGGGGTCGCTCGAGCACCCGCGTGCGGAGTTCGAACTCGCGGCCGGGGGCAGAAGCCCGAAGGAGTCCTCCTGACCGGAGACAGGAACTCCCCGTGTGACACCGGCGTCTGACGGATGTCAGTCCGGTCGGCCAGACTGTTCGTGTGACCATGGGCGGGCCAGGACCGCCGGAAATCCCCGCCCGATCCAGAAGCGATATCACGAGGCCTACCGCAGTGAACTTCACGCGCTGGAGCGCCCGGCTCCCCGGAACGCAGCGCCGCGCCGCGGCGCGCACCGACCTGGGGATTTCCCCGCCACAGCGAGCCGAAAGCTCCGTCCCTGCGGCCCGCGCCGAAGAAGGCCAGGAGGGCACGACGCTCGTCCCGGCCGCCGCCGGCGTCGACGAACTGCCGACCCGCGAGGTGCTCGACCGCATCCCGGCCCTCGTCGCCCTGGTGCACGGCCCCGAGCACCGCATCGCGTACGTCAACGACGCGTACGCCAACGCGTTCGGCGAGCGCCCCGTGGGCGAGCCCGCCCGCGCCGCGCTGCCCGAGCTCGAAGAGCTCGGCCTGCTGCCCCTCATGGACCAGGTCCTGCGCAGCTCGAAACCGCGCACGGTCAAGTCCCGCAAGGCGGCGAGCGGCCGTTCGTACACCTTCACCTGCACCCCCGTGACGCTCCCCGTGAGCGACACCGACGCGCGGCCCAAGGACGACGGCATCCTCGTCTTCGCCGCCGACGTCACCGACCACGCGGAGGCCGCCGAGCGGCTGCGGGCCAGCGAGCGCAGCCAGCGCGAGACGGCCGTCACCCTGCAACGCTCACTGCTCCCGCAGGAACTGGAACAGCCGGACGATCTGCGCATCGCCGCCACGTACCAGCCGGGCGGCACGGAAACCGCGGTCGGCGGCGACTGGTACGACGTGATCACGCTCGGCGGCGGCCGCACCGCCCTGGTCATCGGCGACGTCATGGGCCGCGGCGTCCGCGCGGCGGCCGTCATGGGCCAGCTCCGCACGGCCGTGCGCGCCTATGCCCGCCTGGACCTGCCCCCGCACGAGGTCCTGCAACTCCTGGACGGCCTCGCCGCCGAGATCGACGCCAGCCAGATCGCCACGATGGTCTACGCCGTGCACGACCCGAACGAAGGCAGCCTGACGTACGCCTCCGCCGGGCACCTGCCCATCCTCGTACGGGACGAGGGCGGCACGATCCACCGCGCGGAGGAGCCCACAGGGCCGCCGCTCGGCACCGGCGGCTGGCTGCACACCTCGGGCACGGTCCCGCTGGGCCCCGGCTCGACCGCCGTCCTCTACACGGACGGCCTGGTCGAGCGGCGCAGCGAGGACATCGACGAAGGCGTCGCCGCCCTGGAGCGCGCCCTCGCCGGCGCCACCGGCACGCCCCAGGTGGTGTGCGACCGCCTGATCCGCGCCCTGGGCGTGACCGCCGACCACGACGACGACGTGGCGGTGCTCGTCATCCAGCACCCCGCACGCAAGGGCCTGGACGCCGAGCTGTTCCGCAACGCCGCCCTTGAGCTGCTCGGCGGCGTGGAAGCGGCGCCACGCGCGCGTGCCTTCGCGACCGGCGTCCTCGCCAGCTGGCGCTTCCCTCCCGAACTGCACGACCTGGGAGTCCTCGCCGCCAGCGAACTGGTCGCCAACTCCCTCCAGCACGGCACCCCGCCGATGCGCCTGCGCCTGCGCCGTACGGACCGCCGCCTGATCATCGAGGTGACGGACGGCGACGACCACCTGCCGAGGCGCCGCCGTGCCAAGGCCGCGGACGAGGCCGGGCGCGGGATCGCCATCGTCGCCACGATCGCCTCGAACTGGGGCTCGCGGCGCACGCCGGGCGGCGGCAAGGCGGTCTGGTGCGAATTCGCCCTCCCGCGCGCGTAGCGGCCCGGCAGCGCTCTAGGAGTTGGCCGGTACGGGCTCCGGGGTGCCCTGCGCCACCACCCGGCTCTTGGCCACGTACGGCTGGTTCTGCAGCGGAGTGAGCCGCCGCCCCAGGCGCACCGCGAGCACCGTGATGCCCAGCGAGAACAGCAGGAACGTCACGATGTACGGCCCGTGCAGCGCGGCCCCCATCGGGCCGCCGACCGCGGGACCGACCGCCAGCGCCAGCTGCTTCACCAGGGCGAACGCCGAGTTGTACTGACCGACCATCCCGGCCGGAGCCAGATCGGCGACCAGCGGCGCGACGGTCGGCGACAGCATCGCCTCACCGAGCCCGAAGAGCGCGTACGTGGAGATGAACGCGGCGGTAGCCATGGCCTGGCTGCCGTGCCCGAGCCCGGCGTACCCAGCGGCGAGCCAGGCGACGGCCCAGATGAGACCGACGGCGGCGATCACCCGGGACCGCTTGCGCCGCTCGACGAACTTCAGGACGGCGAACTGGGCAACGACGATCATGGCCGTGTTGGCGGCGAGCGCGATGCCCAGCGTCGACGGCGAGATCCCGGCCGCCTCCACGCCGTACGCGGAGAGACCCGACTCGAACTGGCCGTAGCAGGCAAAGAACAGCACGAAGCCGAGCACGCACAGCTGCACCATCGCCTTGTGCCGCAGGAGCGCACGCAGACCGTTCTGCGGAGTGGTCCCGTCCGTGGGGACGGCGTCCTGGATGGACGGCGCGTGCGGAAGCCGCACGGTGACGGCGATCGCGGCGAGCACCAGGAACATCACGGCCTCGATGGAGAACAGCGTGATGAAGCTGCCCGGGTCGTGCTCGTCGACGATCTGGCCGCCGAAGAGCCCGCCGATGCCGAGGCCCAGGTTCTGCAGGAAGAACTGCATCGCGAAAGCGCGCGTGCGCGTGGCGGGCGTCGAGCACCAGACGATCATCGTGGCGAGCGCCGGCTGCATCACCGCGGTGCCCGCACCGAGGAGGGCCGCCGAGACGATCGCGGTGGGCTCACTGTTGGCGAAGCCCAGGGCGAGGGCGCCTGCCGAGGCGGTCAGTGCCGCTCCCATCAGTACGGGGAGCGGGCCGCGACGGTCGATGATGCGCCCGGTGACGGGCAGGACGATCAGCGCGGCCATGGCAAACGCGGCGAGCACGATGCCCGCCGTACTGGCCCCCAGATCCCGCACCTGCGCCACGTAGACGTAGAGGAACGGAACCGTGAACCCGACGCCGAACGCGCTGAGCGCGCTGCCGACCTGAATACGGCGCATCGCTGCGCCCATCGCCCTGGTCACTTTCACCTGCCTTGGTAGTGAGGTCTTCGACATGAAGACTTCGAAGCTAAAGTTAGAGACTAAACAATACACACCGAAGAACTTCAACGCCAAGTAGGGCCGTGCCATACTGCGGGCCATGGGTGACACTCCCGGCCCCACTGAGCCGACTCTCGAAGAGCAGATCGCCGCCTACCAGCGGGAGTTCCAGGACCTCGACCCCCAGGTCGAGCAGATCGTCTCGGCCCTCGGCCGCCTCAACCGGCGGATGAGCGTCGCCTACGGGCGGCAGACCGCGACCCTCGGCATCAGCAACGCCGAGTGGGAGGTGCTCAAGGCCCTCGTGCTCTCCGGCGCTCCCTACCAACTGGGACCCGGCGAGCTCGCCAAGCGCCTGGGCCTCACGCCGGCTGCCATGACCCACCGCATCGACCGCATGGTCGCGGAAGGTCTGGTGACCCGGGACCGCGACGAGTCCAACCGCGTACGGGTGATCGTCGAGATCACCGCGGAGGGCCGCGAGAAGTGGCTGGAGGCGATGCGCCTGGCCACGGTCTTCGAGGAGGACCTCCTCCAGGACCTGTCACAGGAGGAGCGCGGCGCCCTCGGGGAAGTACTGACGCGTCTGCTGCGCAGGGTCGAGGACGCCCAGCCGGACGCGGGCGGACGCCTCACCGACCTGGATTGAGCGCTGCCTGAGCACCCGACCTCGGGCGTTTGACAGTCGCCCACCGGATCCGTAAAGTTCTTCGGGTTGCCACGGAGCCGTAACGGTTCTGCGACAGCCACTCCCGCCGCTGAAACGCGGCAAAACAAACTCTGCACGACACCCCACCGGGAACGATTTCGGCATGCCCGAATTCAATTCCACGGCTCGATTATGAGTCGCCGGGGAAACCCGCTAGAGTTTGGGACGTCAGAACGGCCCAACAGCCCGGAAGACAAGCCCCGCTGACTGGGAATCAGGCCCGAAAGGATCTGGTAGAGTCGGAACCGCCGGAAAGGGAAACGCGAAAGCCGAAAGGCCGGAGCGGGAACCGGAAAGGCACCGAGGAAATCGGACACGAAAGAGTCTGATAG
>NZ_JBNNJZ010000375.1:0-8098 GCF_050270335.1 Streptomyces sp. NPDC059900 | reverse complement strand
GCGTTGAGGAAGGTGGGGACCCACTCCCTGTCGTCCAGGCGGGTGTTCCAGCCGACGTGGTCCACGTGCAGATGCGTGTTGATCACGATGTCGACGTCCTCGGGGGCGGCACCGGCCCGTTCGAGATCGGCCAGGAAGTCGGTGCGCAGATGGCTCCAGACGGGGGAGTACGGGCGTTCCTTGTGGTTGCCGGCGCCCGTGTCGACGAGGATGGTCTTCCCCTCGCTGCGCAGCAGCCAGCTCTGGACCGCGGAGTTGACGATGTTCGTCCGCGGGTCGAGGAAGTCGGGGGCGTGCCAGGCGGGGTCGGAGCGCCAGGCGTCTTCGGGAGCGGTGGGCAGGAATTGGCCGGGCGTCATGCCGACGGGGCCGTAGTACTCCTTCACGCGGGTGACGCTGACGTCGCCGAGTTCGATCTGTGCCAGTTCCATGCGGGTCTCCGTGGCCGGGTCGGGGTGGCTTCGGATCACCACCGTCGCCGGTGTCCGCGCAGGTCAGCCAGACCCGCCGCTGCCTACCCCGCACAGGGTCAGGCTGGCGCGGGCGGGCCGGTGCAGACTGGGGGACATGAGTGAACGAGGCCGGCTCGGCGACTTCCTGTACGCGCGGCGCTCCCGGCTGCGTCCCGCGGACGTGGGCCTGCGGGACTACGGCGACCGGCGGCGCGTGACGGGCCTGCGCAGGGAGGAGCTTGCGCTGCTCGCCGGGGTCAGCGCCTCGTACTACACGCGGCTGGAGCAGGGCCAGTCGGTGGGCGCTTCCCCGGAGATCCTGGACGCCGTCGCCGGGGCCCTCGGCCTCGACGAGGCGGAGCGCGGGCACCTGCACGACCTCGCCGACGCGGGCCGCAGGCGAACCCCGGCACGCCGTCCGCGGCCCGAGCACGAGCACCCCGGGCCCACCACGCTGCACCTGCTGAGCACCCTGGAGAGCGTCCCGGCACTGGTCAGCGGCCGCCGCGCCGACGTACTGGCCTGGAACCGGCTGGGTCACGCGCTGTTCGCGGCGCACCTGAGCCCCGACAGCCCCGAGCGGACGGCCGAGCGCCCCAACCTCGCCCGGATGCTGTTCCTGGACCCCCACACCCGCGCGCTGTACGCCGACTGGGCGGCGAAGGCCAAGGCCGTCGTCGAGAACCTGCGGATGGTCGCGGGACGCTACCCCGACGACGCGCTGCTCACCTCGCTCATCGGTGAACTCACCGTCAAAAGCGCCGAGTTCGCCGCCATGTGGGCCGACCACGGGGTGCACCCCTGCGACTTCGCCAGCTACGAGATGCGCCACCCCCTCGTCGGCACCCTCACCGTGACCCAGCAGAGCCTGAGCCTGCCCCAGGCGGTGGACCAGCAGCTGGTGCTCGCCGTCACCGAGCCCGGCTCGCCGTCGCGGGAGGCCGTGACCCTCCTCGGCCAGGCCGTCGCCGCCGACGAGCGCCCGCGAACCGGGCACGTGCGCCCCTAGGCTCTAGGACGGCTGCCGCCCCTGCAACGCGGTCTGCCAGCCCGGCAGTTCGGCCTCGCGCGCCGGCGCGGCACGCCGGCCGCCCCGCGCGAAGAAATCGGCGAGCGGCAGTGTCGCCGCACCCACCGTCACCGCGTCCGGGCCCAGGCGCCCCAGGCCGATGGCGACGCGGCCCGCCGGGTAGGAGAGGGCGTAGGTGGGGATGTAGCGCTTGACCGCGGTCAGGAAGCGCTGCCCGAGTTGGAGTCCGGCCCAGCCGCCGACGAGGATGCGTTCGGGCTGGAAGAGGTTGATCAGGTCGGAGAGGCCCGCGCCCAGGTACTCGGCGGTCTCTTCGAGGACCAGCAGGGCCGTGGGGTCGGCCGTGCCGCCGGCCTCCGGGTAGGCGGCGTCGAGCATGGCGGTGAGCGCGCTCTCCTCGTCCGTGCCGCCCGGCGGCCGCCCGCCCGCCTCCTGCCACCGTTCGAGCAGAGCCTCGGCCCCCGCGTACGCCTCCAGGCAGCCCAGCGCCCCGCACCGGCACTGTCTGCCCTGCACCCGCACGGTGAGGTGCCCCCACTCGAGGGCGCGGCCCTGCTCCACGTCCTCGGTGACCACGCACGCGCCGACACCCGAGCCGAACAGGACCACCACCGCGTTGCGCGTCCCGCGTCCGGCGCCGAACCACATCTCCGCCTGGCCGAGGGTCTTGGCTCCGTTGTCGATGAAGTACGGGACATCGGAGGGAAGTTGGACCCTGTCCCGGAGGAGTGATTCGAGCGGTACGGCGTCCCAGCCGATGGTTTGCCCGTGTACGACTGCACCGATGTCGCCGTCGTGCGCGACGATTCCGGGCACGCCGATCCCGACGCCGAGGAGTCTTTCGTTCGTCGCGCCCGCCGCGGCGAGCACCTCGCCGATCCCGTCGCGGATGTGCTCCGCGATGTCCTCGACGTCGTGCGCCTTGTGCGTCAACGGCCTTTCCGTGCGCGCGAGTTCGGACAGCGAGAGGTCGAAGAGCTCGACGCGTACGCGGGTCTCGCCGACGTCCACGCCGATCAGCTGGCCGCGGCCCGGAGCGACGCGCAGGAGCGTACGCGGGCGTCCGCCGTCGGACTCCACGCTGCCCGCCTCCTCCACCCACCCCTCCGTCACCAGCTCTGCCACGACGTTGCTGATGGAACCTGAACTCAGCCCGGTCGCGGGCCCGAGCGTGAAGCGGCTCATCGGCCCCTCGAAGTACAGCCGCTGCAGTACGGCGGCGCGGTTCTCCCGCCGCAGGTCGTGCACCGTACGCCCGTTGCGCTGCCCAGCCATGTGGTTCCTTCCGGCCTGCTCTGCCTCGAAGTTGGTCCTGTGTGACCCCTTGACGGTATCTTCCCCGCCGGTTTAACTCACGTCCTAAATTAAGTCATGAGGTCATTCAAGAGTTGAACGCGGCGCTGCCTCCAGCCGGCGCTGAGCCATCCGACCCATGCCTTCGTCCGGAAGGGACACCTGGAGCCATGCGCAGATTCCGAGCCGCCGCCGTCGGCGCCGCCACACTCTCGCTCGCCCTCACCGCCTCCGCCTGCGGCGGCGGTTCGACGACGGGCGGCGAGGGGTCCAACGACTCGCCGAAGACGCTGACCTACTGGGCGTCGAACCAAGGACCCAACCTCGAGGCGGACAAGAAGATCCTCAAGCCCGAACTCGAGAAGTTCGAGAAGCAGACGGGCATCAAGGTCAAGCTCGAGGTCGTCCCCTGGTCGGACCTGCTCAAGCGGATCCTGACCGCGACGACGTCGGGGCAGGGCCCCGACGTGCTGAACATCGGCAACACCTGGAGCGCTTCATTGCAGGCCAGCGGCGCTCTGCTGCCCTGGGACGAGAAGAACTTCGCCAAGATCGGCGGCAAGGACCGCTTCGTGGAGTCCGCGCTCGGCTCGGCGGGGGCGCCGGACAAGGATCCGGCGGCCGTCCCGCTGTACTCCATGGCGTACGCCCTCTACTACAACAAGAAGATGTTCGAGGACGCCGGGATAGACAAGCCCCCGGCCACCTGGGACGAGCTGGTCGCGGACGGCAAGAAGATCTCCAAGGGCGGCAAGTGGGCCCTGGGCGCGGAGGGGTCGAACCTCTCCAACAACATCCACCAGATCTTCGCCCTCGGAAAGCAGCACGGCGCGGACTTCTTCACCGAGGACGGCAAGCCCGACTTCACCTCCGACGGCGCGGTCGCGGCCGTGAAGCAGTACGTCGACATGATGGCGAAAGACAAGATCATCGCGCCGGGCAACGCCGAGTACGCGCAGAACCAGTCCCTGAGCGACTTCGCCAAGGACAAGACGGCGATGGTGCTGTGGCAGGCGGCCGCCACCACGTTCAAGTCCCAGGGCATGAGCGACGACGAGTGGGGCGTGGCACCCGTGCCGGTCGGCTCCGGAGCGCCGGGACAGGGCAAGGCCACCAACTCGATGGTCGCCGGCATCAACATGGCCGTCTTCAAGAACACCAAGAACATCGACGGCTCGCTGAAGTTCGTCAAGTTCATGACGAGCGACGCCGAGCAGAAGATTCTCTGCAAGTCCTACGGATCCGTGCCGCCCGTCAAGGCCGCCCAAGAGGACCCCGCCTTCGACCGCCCCGAGCTGAAGGTCCTGCGCGACACCCTCGCCAAGAGCGCCGCGCCCCTTCCCCAGGTGCCCGACGAGTCGCAGTTCGAGACGGCGGTCGGCACCGCGGTCAAGAACCTCTTCGCGAAGGCCGCGGAGGGCGGTGAGGTCAGCACCGCGTCCGTGAAGGCCGAACTGGTCAAGGCCCAGCAGCAGATGTCCCAGCAGTGAGTGATGCGTCCATGACCACGACCATCATCAAGGAAACGGGGGAGCAGGCCGTGACGGCCCCGGAGCAGAAGCGCGGCCCGGGCCGCCGTCCCGGCCGGCTCCGCCGGATCGGCCTGCCCTACCTGTTGCTGCTGCCCGCGCTGCTGCTCGAACTGCTCGTCCATCTGCTGCCGATCGTCATCGGCGCCGCGATGAGCTTCAAGGAGCTCACGCAGTTCTTCATCCGCGACTGGGGCGCCGCGCCCTGGTCGGGACTGGACAACTACAAGATCGCGGTGGACTTCGACGCCCCGATGGGCGAGGCACTGCTGCACTCGTTCTTCATCACCTGTGCCTTCACGCTCCTTTCCGTCGGCCTCTGCTGGCTGATCGGGACGGCCGCCGCGATCTATCTCCAGGAGACGTTCAAGGGGCGGGGCATCCTGCGGGCGCTCTTCCTCGTCCCGTACGCGCTGCCCGTGTACGCGGCGGTGATCACCTGGGGCTTCATGTTCCAGCGCGACAACGGCCTGATCAACCACGTGCTGCACGACCAGCTCGGCCTCACCGACAGCGCCCCGTTCTGGCTGATCGGCGACAACAGCTTCGTCGCGCTGCTCACCGTGTCGGTGTGGAAGGGCTGGCCGTTCGCCTTCCTCATCATGATGGCCGGGCTGCAGAACATCCCGCGCGAGATGTACGAGGCGGCGGCGCTCGACGGCGCCGGCATCTGGCAGCAGATCCGCCGGATCACGCTGCCGTCCCTGCGCCCCGTCAACCAGGTCCTCGTCCTCGTCCTGTTCCTGTGGACGTTCAACGACTTCAACACGCCGTTCGTCCTGTTCGGCCGGTCGGCGCCCGAGGCGGCGGACCTGATCTCCATCCACATCTACCAGTCCTCGTTCGCCACCTGGAACTTCGGCACCGGCTCCGCCATGTCCGTCCTGCTGCTCCTGTTCCTGCTCGCGGTGACGGGCGTCTATCTGTGGGTCACGTCCCGCGAGAGGAAGTCCGCCCATGTCTAGCGCCCGCATGGCCGTGCGGCCCCGCGGGGCCGCGAAGCCCCGGTCGCCGATGGCGGCGCCCCGCTCGTTCCTCTGGTCGCGGCGGATCTTCCTGACGCTGCTCACCGGCTTCGTGCTGCTTCCGGTGTTCGTGATGGTGTCCAGCTCGCTCAAGCCCCTGGAGGACGTGTCGGGCAAGTTCCGCTGGGTGCCGAGCGGGCTCACCATCCGCCCGTACATCGACATCTGGAAGACGGTTCCGCTGGCGGATTACTTCGTGAACTCGCTGATCGTGGCGGGCGCGGCCACCGTCTGCTCCGTGGTGATCGCCGTCTTCGCCGCCTACGCCGTCAGCCGCTACCAGTTCCGCGGCAAGCGCGTCTTCACGGTGACGGTCCTGTCGACCCAGATGTTCCCCGGCATCCTGTTCCTGCTGCCGCTGTTCCTGATGTACGTCAACATCGGCAACGCCACGGGGATCGCCCTGTTCGGTTCGCGGGGCGGGCTCATCCTCACGTATCTGACCTTCTCGCTGCCCTTCTCGATCTGGATGCTGATCGGGTACTTCGACTCGGTGCCCAAGGATCTGGACGAGGCGGCGCTCGTCGACGGCTGCGGGCCGATCGGCGCGCTCTTCCGGGTCGTCGTGCCGGCCGCGATCCCGGGCATCGTCGCGGTCGCCGTCTACGCGTTCATGACCGCATGGGGAGAAGTGCTCTTCGCCTCGGTCATGACCAACGAGAGCACCCGCACCCTGGCCATCGGCCTCCAGGGCTACTCCACCCAGAACGACGTCTACTGGAACCAGATCATGGCCGCGTCGCTGGTCGTGAGCGTGCCGGTGGTCGCGGGCTTCCTGCTCCTGCAGCGCTATCTGGTGGCCGGCCTGACCGCCGGAGCCGTCAAGTGACCCACCCCCTTGCGAACCATCCCCTCGCAACAACCCCGTCTGAGAGGACGTCTGTGTCCGAGCTCATCGACCTTGCCGCACTTCCGCACGACTTCGCGTGGGGCACGGCCACATCGGCGTACCAGATCGAGGGAGCCGTCGCCGAGGACGGCCGTTCCCCCTCGATCTGGGACACCTTCTCGCACACCCCCGGAAAGATCGACAACGACGATCACGGTGACGTGGCCTGCGACCACTACCACCGCTGGCGCGAGGACATCGCGCTGATGAAGCAACTGGGCACCACCGACTACCGGTTGTCCCTCGCCTGGCCGCGCATCGTGCCCGGCGGCGACGGCCCCGCCAACCCCAAGGGCCTGGACTTCTACGACCAGTTGATCGACGGACTGCTCGACGCGGGCATCACGCCGTCGGTGACCCTCTACCACTGGGACCTGCCGCAGGTCCTCCAGGACCGCGGCGGCTGGCCCGAGCGCGCGACCGCCGAGCACTTCGCCGCGTACGCCGCCGTCGCCGCCGAGCGCTTCGGCGACCGCGTCACCCAGTGGGCCACGCTCAACGAACCCCTCTGCTCGGCCTGGATCGGCCACCTCGAAGGGCGGATGGCGCCGGGCCTGACCGACCTGACCGCCGCCGTGCGCGCCTCCTACCACCTGCTGCTCGGCCACGGTCTCGCCACACAGGCGATCCGGGCCGCGGCCCCCGGAGCGCAGATCGGCATCGTCAACAACCTCTCCACCGTCGAGCCCGCCAGCGACCGCCCCGAGGACGTCGCCGCAGCCCACCGGGTGGACGGCCACACCAACCGCTGGTGGCTCGACCCGGTGCACGGCCGCGGCTTCCCCGCCGACATGCAGGAGGTCTACGGAGTCGAACTCCCCGAGCGGGCGGGCGACCTGGCGACCATCGCGCAGCCGCTGGACTGGCTGGGCCTGAACTACTACTTCCCGGCCGTGGTCCGCGACGACCCCGCGGGCCCCGCGCCCTACGCCCACCAGGTGCGGCGCGAAGGCGTGCCGCGCACCGGCATGGACTGGGAGATCGACGCGAGCGGCATCGAGACGCTGCTGCTGCGCCTGACCAACGAGTACGGGGCGCGCAAGCTGTACGTCACCGAGAACGGCTCGTCCTACCCCGACGTCGTACGCCCCGACGGAACGATCGACGACCCGGAGCGCACCGACTACCTGGTCCGTCATCTCGCCGCCTGCGCGAGCGCCGCGCGCAAGGGGGCACCTCTTGCCGGGTACTACGCGTGGTCGCTGCTCGACAACTTCGAGTGGGCCTACGGCTACGACAAGCGGTTCGGCCTGGTGCACGTCGACTACGAGACGCAGGTCCGCACCGTCAAGGACAGCGGCCTGCGCTATGCCGACATCATCCGCGAGCACCGGGGCGGGGTGCGGCGGGCTGCCTGACGCGTCCGCACGGCTGACCACGACTGACCCCGCCTGACCAAGGCTGACGGCGACTCCCGGTTCTCCGCCGATCCGGGGGTCGCCGCCGTTTATGGGGATGCGCCTTTCTGCGTCAGGTCGGGTTCGTCCTGCGGCCCTCCTTCATGGCGGCGCCGGCGCACATGAGGCCCAGCAGGAGGGTGAGGGCGCCGATGATGATGTTGGTGAGGATGACGCCGGCGTCGGGGCTGCTGCCGACGATCCACGGCGACACGATCATCCATACGCCCATCGCGCACATGGCCCCGCTCAGTCCGAGCATCCTGGCCGGTGCGACGGTGAATCCGAGACCCAGCAGGCCGATCGCGATGCCCATGATGAGGTTGTGCGTCGCGAGGGCGGGCTGGCTCGCGGAGAAGTGGACCACCCAGGCGGAGACGGCGCAGAAGAGGCCCGTGAGGAACACGGGTCCGTCCACCATCGCCACACTCTGGCCACGGAGTACGCGGGCGTGCCGATCCCGCATTTCGGATACGTCAGGGT
>NZ_JBNNJZ010000374.1:0-8268 GCF_050270335.1 Streptomyces sp. NPDC059900 | reverse complement strand
GGTGAGGACCTTGTGCTCGTGGAGCATTTCGATGAGCCACAGGTCGCGCGGGGTGAGGCGGGTGGCGAGCCGGGCAAGGTCGGTGCGGGCCCGGTCGGGCTGGGCGGGGCGGCGTCGGCGGGAGGCCGCGCGCGGGACGTAGCCGGGGTTCGAACTCGTCGTGGGCATGACCTACTCCTGGGCGGGCGGTTAGAGGGGCAGGTAGGTGGAGCGGCTGGTGGTGGCGCCGAAGTGGGCGGCGGCAGCGGCCCGCAGTTCGGTGGAGCGTCCGGCCACCGGCGGCGGCAGGGGGCGGGTGGTGAGGGTGAAGGCGGCGGTTTCGGCGCCGTCGGCCAGTAGGTGGGCGGCTGCCTGGTACGAGCCGAGGTGGGCGAGGTCGTGCGAGCCCAGGGTGGGCAGGGTGTGGCGTTCCAGGGCGTTGGCGTCTTCGGGGGAGGCGTTGAAGAAGACCTTGTTGCGGGCGTTGGCGGAGATTCCTTCGCGCAGGTCGCGGGGGAGCTGGGCGAGGTGCTGGTGGGCCAGGTTCATGGAAAGGCGGTAGCCGCGGGCCTCGGCGAGCATGTCTTCCAGCGGGTAGGGCAGGGTCAGGAAGTTGTGGGCCTCGTCCACGTACAGCGCGGCGTCGATGCGGTCGCGTTCGGGGGTGCGGGCGCGGGCTGCGGCGGCCTGCCAGGTCTTGGCGACGATGAATGAGCCGAGCAGCCGGGTGGTCTCCTCGCCCAGGGCGCCCTTGGGCAGGCGGGCCAGGAGGATGCCGCCGTCCAGGACGTCGGGCAGGTGGAAGGTCGACTCGCCCGAGGCGATGGTCTGGCGGGCGAAGGAGCGCAGCAGGAACGCGCGGAGCTTGTTCATGATCGGGCCGATGACGGCGGCGCGGGAGGGCTCGGACAAGGACTCGTACCAGAGCCAGAACCCTTTGAGGACGGGGTCCTTGATGGTGGGCATCATGCGGATGCGGTAGGCGGGCTCGCCCAGGAGGCGGGGGATGTCGGCGAGGGTGACCAGGCGGCTGGTGATCTGGGCGTGGCGCAGGAGGGTGAGGCAGGCGGCGCGCATGATGTCGTCAGTGCGCGGGCCCCAGAAGGCGGCGAAGATGCGGCGGAAGATGCCGGTGATGTTGTCGACGACGACGTCGATGTCGCTGCCGTCCAGGACGTTCAGGCAGGGCGGGGTGTGGGTGTCGTCCGGGTCGATAAGGACGAGCTTGTCGGCGCAGGAGCGCGGAAGGCGGTGCATGAGGTCGGCGACGAGGTCGCCCTTGGGGTCGATGACGATCGCGCCCCGTCCCTCGCGCACGTCGTCCAGGACGAGTTGGCCGATCAAAGTGGACTTGCCGGAGCCGGTGGCGCCCATCAGATGCAGGTGATGGCGGGCATCGGGGACCGTCAGCCCGACACCCCGGCGGGCGCCGGAGTCTGCAGTACCGAGCGGTTTCACACCGGGGCCGGGCTGCGGGACGGCGGGCGGCGGGGCGATGGAGCGGGCGCCCGCGCGGGCCAGGCCGGGGGCGTCGGGGTCGGCCGGCAGGTGGGCCAGGGCGGCGAGTTCGGGCACCGAGAGCAGGTCACCGCGGCGGCGGGGGAAGCAGCGCGCGCTCAGGACGGGGTGGGGATCGCGCAGGCGGTGGCGGGCCAGCCAGTTGCGGGCCGCGTACAGGGAGAAGGCGGAGGCCAGGGCATGGGCGCGGCCGCGCAGCCGGGCCTCGGCACCCTCGCACTTCCGGGGCAGGGCGATGGCGTAGCGGATGGCCACCTCCCACTGGGGGCCGGTGAGTTTGCCGACGCTCTGGCGCACCTCGACGCCGTGCGACGGGTCGGTGGCGGCGGGCGAGGTGCGCTGCGGCGCGTGGGCGAACAGCCGGAAGAGGGAGGAGAGGCGGGGTGTCGTGTGTCCGGCCTTCAGGCGGCGGGCGCTGCGCTGGGCGTGGCGCAGCCGGGCGCCAGTCGCGGGCCGGGCCAGCAGCTGCACCAGCGCGTACTCGCCCTCCGCCATCCCGGTGGCCGCCTGGAGCAGGGCGCGCAGCGGATCGTCCTTGTGGTCGGTGCGCAGCGGTAGCACCTCCGGCCGGGCGAGCCGCAGACTGCCAGCGGTGCACTGGTGAGCGGCCGGGAAGGGGGCCACGGCGTCGGAGAGGGCGGTGTGTGCGCCGGGCCAGGCCGCCTCCACCGCGCGGCGTACGAGGGCGGTGGGGGTGGAGCGTGGCAGCCAGAGCCGGATGGTCAGCCCGGCGGTGCTCCACGCGTACTCGAAGCCGACGTGCGGCTGGCCGTGCAGCAGGCGCTGAGGCCAGGGGCGCAGCAGTCCGGAGAGCTGGGCCCAGAGCACCTCGCCGCCCTTGGCGGGCACCGTGGGCGGGGCCA
This sequence comes from Streptomyces sp. NPDC059900, assembly GCF_050270335.1. Classification (NCBI taxonomy): domain Bacteria; kingdom Bacillati; phylum Actinomycetota; class Actinomycetes; order Kitasatosporales; family Streptomycetaceae; genus Streptomyces; species Streptomyces sp. NPDC059900. The sequence continues at coordinate 5,908 of NZ_JBNNJZ010000374.1, read as the reverse complement.
GGATCGTGACCAGCCGGGCGCCCTCAGCGAAGCTCCGCTGCCGCCGTCGGTGGACGGTGGTGCGCGCAGCGGCGAGTGCGGCGCCGGTCAGCGTGGTGCCGGGCGCCAGCCAGGGCGAGGCGTCGACGAGAAGGTCCCGGCCGCCGTGCAGCAAGGCGTACCAGAAGCGACCGGGATCGGTAAGCAAGGCGCCGAGCAGCCCGCCGGGGGCGCCGCTCACAGCTGGAGTCCTGTCAGGTCAGGCAGCCCGTAAGGGTCGCTCGCCTCGTCCTGCGCGGCTTGCTCGTCCGCATCGAGCTCGACGGGGTCGGTGGTGATCAGGTCGTGCTCGCCGGTGGAGGCCACCGGCGTGAAGGAGATCTTCGTGCGCCCGGACAGCAGGAGCGCGCAGCCACGGGGCGCCGAGAGCAGATGATGCCGCTCGCCGCGGGAGAGATGGAAGTCGGCAGCGATCTGGTCGATGGCCTGCGGAGCCTGCCGCATGAGCACCTGGGTCGCGGCGTTGGTGACGATCGCCCGGCCCAACTCGCTGGCCAGCACGTCATCGGCGTCCTGGGTGACCACCGCCAGGCCGGTCCAGTACTTGCGGGCGGCCTTGGCCATCCGGAACAAGAAGCGAGCCCCGTGCCCGTCGCGCATCAGCAGCCACGCCTCGTCGACCACCACCAGGCGCCGCGTGCGCCGGCCGGAGTGGGCGACCTGCCGCCAGATGGCATCAAGGGCCAGGAGCATGCTGGCGGTCTTCAGCTCGTCGGGAACCCCCCGCAGACAAAAGACGACCAGGTGTCCGGCGGGGCGGGTCGTGGTCTCGCCGGAGAAGAGCTGCTGGTGGGAGCCCTCCACGTACGGGGCCAGGCGTACGGCCAGTTCGTCCGCGGCCGGTTCGGCCATCGCGGTGAGCTGGGCGGCGAGGTCGGCGAGCAGCGGCGCCGGACGGCTGAACGTGGCGGGATCACTCGTGATCCCGGCGTGCTGGTAGGTGGCAAGCACCGCCCGGTCCAGCACGGCCCGCTCGGCGGAGGAGAGGTCCCCGCCGAGCAGGACGGCCAGGAAGGTGTGCAGGAACAGTACGCGGCGGGTGAGCGCGTCCTGCTCGCCGCTCGTCGTGGGCGGGAGGTCGAAGGGGTTGAGCCGTACAGCGGGATCGCCCAGGCGGATGACGGTGCCGCCCACCGACTCGGCCAGGGCGACGTATTCGTCCTCCGGGTCGATGACCATGGCTTCGGTGCCGGTGAACAGCTGCCGCAGCAGTTCGAGTTTGGTCAGATACGACTTGCCGGCCCCGGAGCGGGCCAGGGTGATGGAGTTGTAGTTGTCCTGGGCGAAGCGGTCCCACAACACCAGCGAACCGCTGGAGGTGTTGATCCCGTAGAGCACTCCGCCCGGCGCCAGCGCGATGTCGGTGGGCAGGTCGGGGGAGGCGAAGGGGAAACAGGCGGCAAGGGCGTCGGTGTCGAAGGTGCGCCGCACCTTCAGCGTGTCCAGACCCAGCGGGAGGGTGGCCAGCCAGCCGGGCAGCGCCCGGTAGGTGGCCGGGGCGGTGGCCACCAGCAGCGAGTCGGCGACCGAACGGACCGAGGCCACCTCATCGGCCAGGTGCTCTTCACTGTGTCCGTAGACGGTCATGTACAGGCCGAGGCGGAAGAGTTTCCCCTCCCCGCGCGCGATGCGGTAAGCGAGTTCGGCCGCGTCCGCGGCGGCGGCCTCGGTGTCCGGGTCGTCGAGGCGGCCGTGGTCCATGCCGGTGCGGCGGGAGGATTCCAAGCGAGCCCGCTGCTTCTTGAGCTGCTGGGCGGCCAGCGAGCTGGCGACCGGTTCGATGTGCAGGGCCACGTCCAGGCGGCCGGGGTAGGTGAGCAGCGGGTCCAGCCAGCCGGGTGCGACTTCGGCCGGGTAGCCGGTCACCACCAGGGTGGCGGCCAGATGCCCGCCGACGGCGAGGGTGCGGGAGTGGACTTCGAGCCCGTCCGGGCCGTGATGAGTCAGCACGTCACGTACGTCGACGGATGCGTCCGGTGTGGTGTTGCGGCGCAGCAGTCGGAGCATCACACACCTGCCAGGGGAGCGGCGTCGGGGTTGGCTGCCAGCCGCAGCGCATCGGCGGCGGCCGGTGCCTCCAGAGCCGAGACGGTGATCTCGGCGGACTCCAAGGCGCGGGCGGCCTCGGTGAGGCGGTGGCCGGCCCGGGCTGCGCCGGTGGCGGAGGGCTCGCGGGCCACCAGCAGGACCTGGCGGGTGAGCAGGTCGCGTTCGGCGGCCAGCTCGTCGAGGAAGGCGGCGTGGGCCAGCGCGGCCCGCTCCAGCGCCGGGTGGGGCAGGGCGGGCGCGGCCTGGGCCAGTGCGTCGACCAGTGGGGCGATCTCAAGACGGTGAGCGCGGATGAGGATCTGGGTGGGCCCGGTCAGGGAGTTCAGCCAGCGGGCGAACGCCTCGGTCAGAGCCTGCTGTTCACCGCCGGTGCGCAGGTGGAAGTTGATCGTGCTGCACACCGCCAGCGCCGCCCGCCCGTCGGCGGCGAGGTCGAGCGTGCCCGATTCTGTGACCGTCCGGCAGGGCAGACGCAGCGCCGCCGTTCGCCGGGACGCCTGCGCCTTCCAGGGGGCGGGTGTGATTGCCGGTAGCGCGGGGACCCCCTCGGGAGCCGGTACCCGGCGCTTGGGGGTGTGGTGGAAGCGGAGGGCGGCGAGCAGGAGTTGATCCATGCCGATGCCGTCGCGCCGCCCCACCGCGACCACGGTCACGATCAGGGCTACCGGGGAGACGAGGGCCGCGTAGGCGAGCGGGGCCATCAGCGGGCGGCTGGCCCAGTAGCCGCCGTACAACACAAGCGCGGTCACGGTCAGCGTGGCGGTCTGCCGTGCGGTCAGCGGACCGAGGATGCGGTCTTCGCGGGATACGTCGGCGGGGATGCGGGCGGGGATGACGGCGTCGTCGTCGGCGGATTCGGTCATGGCGTGCGCCTCCGGGGAGTGCGGGGCGGTCGGGGCGGTTCTAGGGGCAGGCGCAGTTGCACGGGTCGGGAGGGACGTACACGAACGCGTGGGACCGGGATGGGCAGGGCGAGTTGTCGGTGGCGCGGCGCCGGGGTGCGTACGGCGGGGGAGGCAGGGGTGGTTGTGGGAGCGGGGGTGGTCGGTGGAGCGGTGGGGAGTACGGGGCCGGGGCGGGGGACTCGCGAGGCCACGATGGGGAGCCAGGTCTGGACTGGGCGGGGCGGGTTGGCCGGGATGGGGTTGGCGGGGATGGGCAGTGCCAGCTGCTGCCGGCGCCGGGCCCGGGCGGGATGGGGCACGGCGCGTGGGGGCTGTGCTCGTCGAGGGCGGGGAGTACCACGCTGACCTGCGGCAGCACGTTGACCTGGGGCGGCGCCCCGACTGCCGCCGGGCTGCGCCGGCGTGACGGGGCCGTTGGGCACGGCGGGCGGAGCGGCTGGGGAGGAAACTGGGGGAGACGGAGGGGCGCCGACTGCGAGACCTCCACCTGCGGCAGGCGGACCTGCCCCTGCGGGCTGGGCGCCACCGGGGCGAGGAGCGCGGCGAGGACCAGCCCCGGTGGCCGCACCGCCCGGCCCGGGCCGGGGTGGCCTGGCGCCACCGCCACCGCCACCGCCACCGCCACCGCCACCGGGCGGCGGACCACCCCTGCCGCGCGGACCACCGCCACCGGGCAGCGGACCACCTCTGCCGCGCGGACCGCCTCCTCCTCCACCACCCGGACGGATGCCACCCCGTTCGGGGCGACGGGCGGCGCCTCCACCACCGGGCAGGTAGCGGCCCAACAGCTGATACATGGCCAACTGCCGCAGCATGCGCACCGGCGCCGGTGCGCGAGGCTGCTGAATCGGGCTGCCGCGCAGAATGACCTGGAGCGTCCAGCCGGGAATCTTGAACAGCACCCAGAACAGGGCCACTCCGGCCAACAGGGCCCCCAGCTGATCGGCCTTGGGGATGCCGAGCATGGTGGCACCGGGGGCGAAGAACAGCTTCAGCGCGAGGATGAACGTCATCGACTGCGCGATCTGGATGACCAGACAACCGCCCAGGCCCCGCCACCACAGCCGGGCGACGGGATCCGTGAGCGGGTGGGCATGACAGGCCAGCGCCAGCGGCGCGAGCACCGCGAGCAGCGCCATCAAGGCAACCCGCACGATGAACCCGATCAACACTGCGATGACCAGGATGAGTTCGACGACGGCGAGCAGCAGCAGATAGATCGCGATGCCGGTCGGGCCGAACAAGGCGAAGGGCAGGGCCCGCTCGACCAGCCCTTGCCCGGCATCCGCCATGTCCGTGCCCATGATCGCGTGGGCCAGGGCGTTGCCCAGGACGATCGACTTGCCCATGACGGTCAGCGAGGAGGCCGCGGCTGCGATGCCCACGAGTAGCCGCGGGGCGATCTGTTTGAGGGCGTAGCTGGTTTGCACCGTCTCGTGGCCCATGACGGTGACGCCGCCCGCCGTCACGAACAACACGTAAATGCCTGCCGTGATGCCCATCGACGCGGTCCACAGCCGCCTGATGTCCGCGTGTTTGGTGACGTCCGGAGCGGCCAGCAGCGTGTCGGCGATCAGCTCCCGCAGAGGCTTCATGGCCTCCTCGAGGAGCATGCCGAGAAACGCGGTGATCGCATTGATGACCAGGCCCGGAAGGTCCAGAAGGTTCCCGAAGAACCCCTCCGCATTCGGGTCCGGCGGGGTCGCGGGCGGCGTCGGCCCCGGTGTCGGCTCCGGTTCCGAGGGCCGCGGCGGAGGCTTGGGCTTTCCCGGCGAGGGAGACGGCCCCGGCGTGGGTTCCGGCCGGGCGGTGCCGGGCCCGGATTCCGGGGGCGGGACCACCGGACCGGGCTGTGGTTGCGGCTCCGGCTCCCAAGGAACAGCAGGCGCATGCGCTGCGCCGGCCGGAGGCTCGGCGGCCCGGGCGGTGGGCACAGCGGCCATGACACCGGCGGCCAGTAGGAGCGCGAGGAACAGCAGGGCGCGTATGAGGCGGCAGGTGCTGGTCATTGCCCCGCCCCGGCTCCGACGATGCCCTTGAGAACGGTGACGATGACCGGTGCAAGGATCGCCAGGCCGTAGCCGACCGCGGCGGCCCGCAACGCCCGCTTGGCGGACTCGACTTCCCCCGGATCACCCCCGGCCATCAGATAACGCAGCCCGCCGAAGGTCAGGAACAGGGTGGCGAGAGCGGCGAGGATCCCCACAATCCAGTTCCGCAGGTTCGTGATCACCTGCGGGATCGTCGCCACCGCCCACGAACTGGGCGGGTCTGCCAGGAGAGCGCAAGTGACGAGGACGAAGACGAAGAGCGCCCGGGCCGCGCCGTGGAACAGGCGGCGCGGACTAGGGCGGAGGGCCCCTGCCCGCAGCCGGGATGACGGCAGAGCACGCACGAAGATCACCTCCAGCAAGGCGGACAGGGAGAGAGGGCGACGGTGCCTGTGGCATCGCACATGAGCCGAGATAGGTCCCCGGGGGCCGGGCAGACCCGCGGCGGCGCACCACCTCCTTGCGAGGGAGTGGGGCGCGTCGCGCGAGGGGCGGGAGTTTCGGGTGTCAGCACGAAGCGCCGTACCCAGGCCCCGGGGACCTTCGGTGAGGCGAGAGCTCAGCTCAGCCAGGCGCCGGCGGCCTTGTGCGCTCTCACTCCCTTAAGGAGAAAAAGCCGGCCGATCGTGCCAGCCGCTGGGCGGAGCTACCTCCCTCGTCTCACAGCTGCTCTTCGAGCAGGGCCTTCGTGAGGCGCTGTTCGGCGGCTGAGCGGCGCCGGAACATCGCGCGGACGCTGATGCCCGCACTGTTCGCGCACTCCTTCGCGCTCTGGCCATCCAGCCGGGTGGCGGCGATCAGTTCGGCCTCCGACGGCGTGATGATCTCGGCCCGGGCGGCGCGCTCCAGGACCAGGTACACCTG
>NZ_JBNNJZ010000373.1:0-8329 GCF_050270335.1 Streptomyces sp. NPDC059900 | reverse complement strand
GATCTGCGACGCGGGCATGCCCATACCGCCGGGCCTCAAGGTTGTCGACCTGGCCTTCCGGGCGGGCGTGCCGTCCTTCGCCGAGGTGCTCGACGGGCTGCTCGCGGAGCTGGTGACCGAGGGCGGCACCGCGGCGACGGAGGTCCAGGAGGCGAACCCGGCGACCGCCGGGCTCCTGGCCGCCCGCGTCACGCCCCTCACGCTGGTCCCGCACGAGGAACTCAAGCTGCGCACGGCGTCGGCGCGCCTGGTGGTGCGCACCGGTGAGGCCACTCCGTACGCGAATGTGCTGCTGCGGTGCGGGGTGTTCTTCTAGACCGGGCGTCAGGCGACCCCGGCCGCCCCGCCGGGAAGACCCGCGCCGCCGGAAATGCCTGCCCCGCCGGGAAGACTCAGCGTCCGGTACACCGTCACCCCGCCCGCCAGCTCCCCGCACGCCTGCGCCGCCGCGGTGACGCGCTGGGTGTACGAGGGGTCGTCGGTGTCGAGGAGGATGCCCAGGGTCGTGCCGCTGTGCGCGACGGCGACCCCCAGGCCGCCGACCTCCCGGCAGATCTCCCGCATCGGCTCCAACGACCACTTGTGGCGCAGGAGTTGGTTCATCTCGGCGCTGCGCGTCGAGATCCTGCCGACCTCCGCCAGATCGCGGCGGCGGACCGCGCAGGCCAGCCGGTCGAGCAGGCGCGCGTACTCGTGCCGGTCGGCCAGGGTGAACGGCTTGGGGATGCGGTTGAAGTCGACGGTGTCGACCGAGCCGCCCTCGTCGATCCCCACCACGGCCATGACCGGCAGCGACCCGAGGACGCCGCGCAGGCGCACGGTGCGGTGGTGGAAGGCGACGATCGCCGGGTAGAGCACCCCGTCCGTCGGCTCGATGTCCGCGAGCAGCCGCTCGATCCTGGCCGGCGGCATCTCGACCCGCAGGGCCTGCCCCACCGCCCGCGCGGTCGCGACCAGGTCGGCGGACGAGCTCGCCAGGCCCTTGCCCTCGGGGATGACGCTGTTGACGCGGAGGGTCCCCCCGGCCCGAAGCCCGGTCTGCCGCTCCGCCAACTCGCATATCGCACGCGCCAGTCGCAGCGCCTTGGTCTTGCCGGCGGGCCGGACCTCCACGTCCCTGAAACCGGAACTGGGACCGGAGCCGGAGCCGGAGCCGGAAGCGAGCTCGGGGCGGAACGTGGCCATCGTCCACCGCGCGATGGGCAACGTCACCAGGAAGTCCCCGTCCTCCTCCGGCAGCACGCCCTGAAGCAGCTCGCCGAAGGTCCCGAAGGCGGCACCCACTCCGATTCCGGCAGTTCGCGTTCCGGCTGTTCGCGCACCCGCCGGACGGGGCCGCGACCCGGCCTACCGGGACAGCTTCACAAGTCTCCTCTCAACGCCCGGATCCCTCTGTCGCCCACAGGCTGCCACAGCTCTAACCGTCTTGACAATCATTTTCATCTAGTGTGATGCTCTCGGCTCGGCGACGACCTATCCGGGTGACTCAGGGGGCAGCGACAGACATGCACGACCACATAGCCGAAGCGGTGAAGAAACCCGATCTCATATCCCTGGAACCGGACTTGCTCTGTCTCCGGTTCGAGACGATGAAGATCTATTCGGCGCTCGGAGCAGTCCGTCACCTTCTCGCATCGGGTGCCGTGCAGCCCGGCGACACCCTCATCGACAGTTCCAGCGGCATCTACGCACAGGCCCTCGCACTGGCCTGTCACCGCTACGGAATGAAATGCCACATCGTGGGTTCCACGACCGTGGACCGCACCCTGCGCATCCAGCTGGAGATACTCGGGGCCACCCTGGAACAGGTGCAGCCGTCCAAGAATCTCCGGCTCGACCAGGAGCTGAGAGTGCGGCGCATCGCCGAAATCCTCGATGCGAATCCGTCGTACCACTGGATGCGGCAGTACCACGACAGCATTCATTACTACGGCTATCGCGACGTGGCCGAAACGATCGACGCCGAGCTGCCCGACGGGCCGCTCGCCCTGGTGGGCGGGGTCGGCTCGGGGGCCTCGACCGGTGCCATCGCCGGATATCTGCGGGAAGCGGGCCGGGACACCTCGCTCGTCGGGGTGCAGCCCTTCGGCAGCGTCACCTTCGGCTCGGAACACGTCGCCGACCCGGACATGATCATCGCCGGAATCGGCAGCGCCATCGAATTCAAGAATGTCCGGCACGAGGCGTACGACCGCGTGCACTGGGTGAATTTCGATTGCGCGGTGTCGGGCGCGGTCTCACTCCTGAGGACCAGCGGCATCTTCGCCGGCCTCTCCGCCGGCGCCGCCTATCTGACCGCTCTCTGGGAACAGCGCCGCGACGATTCCCGTACGTACGTCTTCATCGCGGCGGACACGGGCCACCGCTATGTCGAGAGCGCCTACGCGAAACACGCCGAGGCGCCGGACATCGACACCCTCAAGCCGCACGAGATTACCTCGCTCGGCGAATTGAGGCACCCCTGGTCGACCGCTTCCTGGCCCGACCTGCCGTGACCGCGCGACAGCAAAATCCCCTTTCACCCTCCACCACACCGAAAGAAATCCGCATGCCACACCCCGACCCGCGCACGCCCCACAACGTCGCGGAGCTCATCGACGCCGTCCTGGCGGGCGACTACGGCCCCGACCCCGAGGACCTCTCCGTCACCAGCGCGTTCTGGCTGTACAACACCACCCGCCTCGCGGGCAGCCAAGTGACCTACCACAACCACTACTTGCTCCTCCGGGTCGGCACGGCCTTCGGGGCCTGCTCCTTCGAGGCCGGCGAACTCGCCCCGGACTTCTGCGAGAACGCCTCGGGCCACACCCTCGGCAAGCTGCTGCGCGCCGAGTCCACCCCTGTCCGTATCGCCGCGCTCGACGCCTATCTGGCGCAGGTGAGCCCGCACCGGGAGTCCGCCGAAGCCGAGCGCGTCACGCTGCCCACCGGCACCCCGGAGGTGCGGGCCAAGGCGCGCGACGCCGCCATCGCCGGGCTGCTCGACATCGAGCCGGGCGCGAAGGTCGCGCTGATCGGCGTGGTCAATCCCCTGGTCGCGGCGATACGTGAGCGGGGCGGCGTCTGTCTGCCCTGCGATCTCAATCTCCGTACGACCCAGTGGGGCGACCGGATCACCGACGACATGACCGAGGTCCTCAAGGAAGCCGATGCCGTGGTCGCCACCGGCATGACACTGAGCAACGGCACCTTCGACCTGATCCTCGCGCACTGCCGCGAGCACGGGGTGCCGCTGGTGGTGTACGCGCAGAGCGGCAGCGCCGTGGCCCGCGCGTTCCTGCCCGCCGGGGTCACCGGCCTCTCCGCCGAGCCTTTCGCGTTCTCGCAGTTCAGCGCCGACGAGACGCCGCTCTACCGCTACAAGGAGGCGGCGTGAGCATCGACGCGAAGGGATCCGACGCGGCCCCCCGGCCCGTCGAGGCCGAGGAAGCCGTGCCGGGCGACCTGTCGATGGCCCGCACCCTGTGGCCCGTCCTGGTCGCGTCCGCGGTCGGTCTGCTGCCGTTCACCGTCTTCAGCACCTATCTGGTGCCCATGGCCGAGGACGCCGACAGCAGCGTCGCCACCCTCGGCGGCCTGCGCGGACTCGGCGGTCTCGCCGCCCTCCTGGTGGGCACCGCGCTCGCTCCCCTGATCGACCGGGTGCGCAAGGAGTGGGCGGCGGCGGGCGGTCTCGCGGCGCTCGGGGTGTCCGCCGCGCTCGGCGCGAGCGGGGACTTCATCCTGCTCGCCGTGTTCTGCCTCCTGGTCGGCGCCAGTACGTCGGTGCTCAACCCGGCGCTGACCGCGGCCGCCGCCGACCGCTTCGGCTCCGGTAAGGCCGCCGGGCGCGCGGCGACCCTCGTCACGGCGACCCAGTCGATGACGGCGATGCTGGCGGCGCCGGTCATCGCGCTGCCCGCGCTGTTCTGGGGCTGGCAGGGCGACCTGCTCGCCGTGACCGGGGTGTCGCTGCTCCTCGCTGCCGTCTTCTTCGTGCGCGGCAAGGACAAGCCGGTCGAGGAGACGGACGGAACTCAACGCCTGGGCTACATCGCCTCGTTCAAGGCGCTCGGCACGATTCCGGGTGTGGTGCCGCTGCTGCTCATCGCCCTGCTGCGCACCGCCGTGTTCATGGGTTACCTCTCCTACCTGGCGGCCTACTACGACGACCGGTTCGACCTCGACCCCGGGCTCTTCGCGTTCGTGTGGACGCTCAGCGGCGCGTCGTTCTTCGTGAGCAATCTCCTCACGGGCCGGATCACGAACTCCGCCGAACCGCGCGTGGGCACCGAGCGGATGCTCGCCTTCGGTCTGGTCGCCGCGCTCGTCTCGGTCGTGGGCTTCTACTTCACGCACTGGCTGCCGCTCGCCCTCGCGATGACGTCCCTGCACGCGGCCAGCCACGCGGTCGTCGCCGCGTGCGTGGTCAGCCTGCTCGTCCGGCGCTGCGGCACCCAGCGGGGCGCGGCCCTGAGCGTGAACTCGGCGGGGATGAGCCTCGGGGTCTTCGTGGGCGCGGGCCTCGGAGGGCTCGGCCTCGGGCTCGCCGGATATCCCGGCGTCGCCGTGACCTTCGGCGCGTTGGTGGTGGCGGCACTTGTGGCGGGGGTGTTCGTGCTGCGGGCGCAGCGCGTGGAGGCAGAGCCCACGGCCTGAGTGAACCCGCGGGCCGGTGGGGGCTGGTCGCGCAGTTCCCCGCGTCCCTGCCGGGGCGTGTGGCAACACCCGGCTCCAGCGCGCCCCGCTCCCCCGCATCCGCCCTCGCCCTCGCCCTGACCCGAAAGGCCCGACCATCATGCCCCCGCCTTCGCTCACTCCCACGGCAGCCGTTGCCATGGCGTCCGACGTGCCGCCGCCGGATCCGCCGGCCAAAGGCATCCGGAGCCGACTCGCCACCCGCGCGGGCCTGGCGGCAGCCCTCGCTGTGCTCCTCCTCGTGCTCCTCGCCTCCGTCGTCACGGCCATCGGCCTGGGCTCCGCGGTCGTCACGCCGGGCGACACCGCCCGGCTGCTGTGGGCGGCCCTGAGCGGCGGGAGCATCGACGCCGACGAGGTGACGACGTATCAGATCATCTGGCAGATCCGCACACCCCGCGTGCTGCTGGCGGCACTTGTGGGGGCAGGGCTCAGCTCGGTCGGCGTCGCCATCCAGGCGCTTGTGCGCAACGCGCTCGCCGATCCCTACGTCCTGGGCGTGTCGTCCGGGGCTTCGGTCGGCGCGGTCGGCGTGACGGTCACCGGCGGGCTCGCGGCGCTCGGCATCTACGCGGTGTCGGCGGGGGCGTTCGTCGGGGCGCTCATCGCCTCGCTCCTGGTGTACGCCGCTTCGGCGAGCCGCGGTGGCGGGCTCTCTCCGCTGCGGCTCGTCCTGACGGGCGTGGCCATGGCGCTCGGGTTCCAGGCCGTGATGAGCGTGATCATCTACTTCGCGCCGGACAGCGAGGCGACCGGCATGGTCCTGTACTGGACGATGGGCAGCTTCGGCGCGGCGAGCTGGGGCTCGCTGCCCGTGGTGGCCGCCTGCGTACTGCTCGGCCTCGCCGTGCTGCACCGCTACAGCAGGGCGCTCGACGTACTGGCGCTCGGCGACGAGACCGCGACGAGCCTGGGCGTCAGCCCCGACCGGCACCGCAAGGGCCTGCTCCTGCTCGCGGCGCTGATCACCGGCGTGATGGTCGCCGTGAGCGGCGCGATCAGTTTCGTGGGCCTGGTCATGCCCCATCTCGTACGCATGGTCGTCGGTGCCACGCATGCCCGGGTGCTCGCCGTGGCACCGCTGGTCGGAGCGGTGTTCATGGTCTGGGTCGACCTGGTCTCGCGGACCCTCGTGGCGCCGCGCGAGCTGCCGCTCGGGGTCATCACGGCGCTGGTCGGGGTGCCGGTGTTCGTCGCGCTGATGCGGCGCAAGGCCTATATGTTCGGGGGCCGTTGAGATGGACCTCGTACTCGACGGCCTGTCCGTGACCATCGACGGCAAGCTCCTCGTCCGTGACCTGTCCCTTGACGTGGGCAGCGGCCAGATCGTGGGCCTGGTCGGCCCGAACGGCAGCGGTAAGTCCACCGCGCTCAAATGCGTCTACCGCGCGCTGCGGCCCAGCTCCGGCGTGGTCAGGGTGGGCGACGACGACCTCGCGCGTCTGACGCCGCGCCGCGGTGCGCAGATCGTGGCCGCGATGGCCCAGGACGGCTCGGTGGACCTCGACTTCACGGTGGCGGAGGTCGTTGCCCTGGGCCGCGCTCCCCATCTGCGGGGGAACCAAGCCCTCGGCGCCCGCGAACGGGACCTGTGCGCACGGACGATGGCCCGACTCGACCTCACCCGCCTCGCCGACCGCGGCGTCCTGACCCTGTCGGGCGGGGAGCGCCAACGCGTGCTGCTCGCAAGGGCATTGGTGCAGGAACCACAGATCCTGGTCCTCGACGAACCGACCAACCACCTCGACGTACGCCACCAGATCGAGCTGCTCTCGCTCCTCAAGGGCTCGGGCCTGACCGTCCTCGTCGTCCTGCACGACCTCAACCTCGCGGCGGCCGCGTGCGACCGCATCGGCGTGCTGTCCCGGGGCGCGCTGGTGGCCGCCGGGACGCCGGAAGAGGTGCTCACCACGGGTCTCGTCGACGAGGTGTTCGGCGTCAAGGCCAGCGTGATCAGCCACCCCCTGACCGGCGATCCCCAACTCCTCTACGCACTGAGCCCGTCGGCTCCTCTCTGAGCAGCCCTCTGAACACCTCTCTGAACACCCCTGAACCGCTGAAAGGCACCACGACGACATGCCCAGAACACGCATCACCATCGGATTCGGACTCGGATCGGCGCTCGCGGGAGCCCTGCTGCTCAGCGGCTGCGGCGCGGAGGTCGATTCGGACTCCGGGGCCGGGGGCGCGCCCGACAAGGTCACCGTGAAGCGCTGCGGCGAGCCGGTCTCGTACAAGATCCCGCAGCGCGCGGTGGTCTACGAAGGCGGCAGCGCGGACAAGATGTTCAGCCTGGGCCTGACCGAGCACGTCCACGGCTATGTGATGCCCCCGGCCAACCCGCCGGTCAGCGAGTCCCCTTGGGCGTCGGAGTACGCCAAGGTGAAGATGCTCAGCGACGATCTGCTGAACAAGGAACTCGTCGTGGAGGCCAAGTCCGACTTCGTCGTCGCGGGCTGGAACTCCGGCTTCAGCGACCAGCGGGGCATCACCCCGAAGATCCTGGACAAGCTCGGCATCCAGAGCTTCATGCACACGGAGAGCTGCTTCAACTACCCCGGACATCCGCAGAAGGTCACCCCGTTCAAGGCCCTGTACTCGGATCTGGACCGCCTGGGCAAGATCTTCCGGGTGGAGAAGAAGGCGGACGAGGTCGTGGACGGCCTCAAGAAGCGCGTGGCCGCCGTCGAGTCCAAGGCGCCCGGGGACAACCCCGTCCCCGTCTTCCTCTACGACTCCGGCACGGACCAGCCCTTCACCGCGGGCAGCCAGGTGCCGCCCAACGACATCATCAAGTCAGCCGGCGGCAGGAACATCTTCGACGGCCTCGACGAGCGGTGGACCCAGGTGAACTGGGAAGCCGTCGCCAAGGCCGAGCCCGAGGTCATCATCATCTTCGACTACGGCGACAAGCCCGCCAAGGAGAAGATCGACTTCCTGAAGAAGTCCCCGCACACCAAGGAACTGCCCGCGGTGAAGAAGAACAACTTCTTCGTCCTCGACTACAACGAGGGCATCAGCGGCCCGCGCAACATCGACGGCCTGGAGAAGTTCGGGAAGTACGTGCGGGAACTCAAGCGCTGAAGCCGGCCGGACCGCCCCTCAGTGGGCCTCGTCGAGAGCGGCGGTCAGACGACCGAGCAGCCCTTGCAGCGCACGGGCCTCCTCGACCGTCAGACCGCTCGCCTCGATGATCCGGAGCGGGACACACACGGCCCGCTCCCGCAGCTCCGCCCCGGCGTCGGTCAGTTGCACGGTCACGGAGCGCTCGTCGGCGGCGCTGCGCTCACGCCGTACGAGACCGGCCGCCTCAAGGCGCTTGAGGAGCGGCGAGAGCGTGCCCGAGTCGAGGCGCAGGCGCTCGCCGATGGCCTTGACGGGCTGCGGGCCGTCCTCCCAGAGCACGAGCATGACCAGGTACTGGGGATAAGTGAGGCCCAGGTCCTTGAGGGCATCGCGGTAGACGCCGCCGAAGGCGCGCGAGGCCGCGTGCAGCGAGAAGCAGACCTGGTGATCGAGGCGGAGGAGCTCGGCGCCGTCGGGTACGGGGGCGGTCGGCGATGACGTCATGGCTCCAGCGTACCTCCGCACACACGATTAAGTTGTGCACAACTTAATCGTGTGCAACCATTGCATCAGCGCGAACGAGCAC
>NZ_JBNNJZ010000372.1:0-8330 GCF_050270335.1 Streptomyces sp. NPDC059900 | reverse complement strand
CATCACCTCACAGAAAAGTATAAGAAAAAGTCTCAAGGGGCGGAGCAGGGGTCCGGACGGGCGGAGTAGGGCTCGCGGGCGGATCTCGTCGCCACCGCTGTCACAACCGTTGACCTTGCCCCAACACCCCCCTACCGTTTCGGCGTTCGGAGTATCAGATGGCGTTCGAAATCACGAACAACAGGGAGTCGTATGAGCCACCGCGAAGTGCCCAGCCGCAGAAACGTGCTGCGAGGAACCCTCGCCGCCGGCGCCCTCGCCGCCGCGCCGCTTCTCGCCGAGGCACCCGCCCGGGCCGCCTCGCGGGCACCCGCCTACCGCAACCCGCTCGTCGAGCAGCGCGCCGACCCCCACGTCACCCGCCACACCGACGGCCACTACTACTTCACGGCGACCTCGCCCCAGTACGACCGCATCATCCTGCGCCGCTCCCGCACCCTGCGGGGTCTGACGCGGGCGGAGGAGTCCGTCATCTGGCGGCGCCACACGAGCGGCGACATGGGGTCGCACATCTGGGCGCCGGAACTCCACCACATCAACGGCAAGTGGTACATCTACTTCGCCGCGGCCCCCGCCGACGACGTGTGGAAGATCCGCATCTGGGTCCTGGAGAACGCCAACGCCAATCCCCTGAAGGGCAGTTGGACGGAAAAGGGGCAGCTCACCACGGCCTGGGACACCTTCTCCCTGGACGCCACCACCTTCACTCACCGCGGCAGCCGCTACCTGGCCTGGGCGCAGTACGAACCCGGCATGGACAACAACACCGGCGTCTTCCTGTCCCGGATGGCCAACCCTTGGACGCTGACAGGACCTCACATACGTCTGACCACACCCGAGTACGAGTGGGAGTGTGTCGGCTTCAAGGTGAACGAAGGCCCGTCCGTCATCCAGCGCAACGGCCGCGTCTTCCTCACCTACTCGGCGTCCGCGACCGACTTCAACTACTGCATGGGCCTGCTCACCGCCGACACCCGCAGCGACCTGATGGACCCCGCCTCCTGGTCCAAGTCGCCGACCCCCGTCTTCACCAGCAACGACACGACCAAGCAGTACGGCCCTGGCCACAACTGCTTCACCGTCGCCGAGGACGGCCGCACCGACGTCCTCGTCTACCACGCCCGCCAGTACAAGGACATCGTCGGCGACCCCCTCGACGACCCCAACCGGCACACCCGCATCCAGACGTTCGGCTGGAAGGCCGACGGCACACCGGACTTCGGCGTCCCGGTCGCCGACGGCCCGGCGTCCTGAACGCCCCAACAGGGGGTCACCGCAGGAAGGGGCCGAGGAAGGAGCGCAAGAAGGCGTTGCGGAACTTCCCGCGCGGGTCAAGGCGCTGGGCCAGGGCGGCGAAATCGGCCGCGTGCGGATAGCGGTCGCCCAGCTCGGAGGGGTCGGCGCCGAACACCTTGCCCCAGTGCGGGCGGGGCGAGAACGGCGCCAGGCCCTGCTCTACCCGCGCGATCACCGGGAGCACGGCCGCCGTGTCCGGCACCCACGTGAAGTGGAACGCCGCGGTGTCCCGGCCGTGCGCGGGGCTCAGCCACTGGCTGTCGGCGGCGACGGTACGCACCTCGCAGACCTGGAGGACCGGCGCCACCTCGTCCCGGAGGGCGTCCAGAGCGTGCAGGGCGGCGGGTGCGTGCTCGCGCGGCAGCAGATACTCCGACTGGAGCTCGGCCCCGCTGCTCGGCGTGAACTCGGCCCGGAAGTGCGGAAGCCGCTCGTGCCAGGACCCCGGCACACCGAGCTGCTCGGTGCAGTTGACGGCGGGCATGCCCGGCACCGGATGCCGGGGCTCGCTCACGGGCGCCGCCCAGGGGAAACCGACGGCGGCCTCGCCGCGGTGCTTGAGCCACACCTGGTTGAAGCGCGGCCCGCGCCAGTCCGTGAACAGGCTCACGCTGTACGCCGCCGACGTCACCGCCTCGAAGTCGAGCTGTGCCAGGGCGAGTTCGCCGAACACGTGCTGGCTCACCGTGTAGAGCGGTTCCAGGTCGAGGGTGAGGGAGAGGACCACGCCGAGTGCGCCGAGCGCGACCACGGCGCCGTCGAAACCGTCCTCGCCACGGCTCAGTACGCGCGTCTGTCCGTCGGCGGTCAACAGCTCCACCGAGCGCACGACCTCCGCGAGGGACTGATTGCCGTTGCCCGAGCCATGGGTCCCGGTGGCGACCGAACCGGCCACCGAGATGTGCGGCAGCGAGGCCATGTTGGGCAGGGCGAGCCCGTACGAGGCGACGTGCCGGGCGAGTTCGGCGTACCGCACGCCGCCCGACACCCGAACCGTGTGCGCCCCGGTGTCCACGTCGACGGCCGGTTCGAGGGCGGCGAGCGACACCAGGGCGGTGTCCGCCGCGCCGCCGTCGACGTCCGCGATGCGGTTGAAGGAGTGGCCGCTGCCCAGGACCCGCACCTGGCGGCTGCCGGTGACAAGGTCGCGCAGGGCGGCCTGCGAGGCGGGCCGGTGCAGCTCGCCGGCGGAGAAGGTGATGTTCCCCGCCCAGTTGGTCACGGCACCGTCGCGTCCGGTGGCCAGCGCGTCAGTCATGTCCGGTTCCCTCCCTCGGGGCAGCGAGGACGCAGCCCCCGCCGCCTCATCCTCGTACGTCAGGCCGATCCGCGGATCACGAGCTCCGTCGGCAGGATCACCGCGGCCGGGTCCTCGCCGCCGATCTGGGCGAGAAGGACCCGCACCATCTCCGCGCTGATGCGGTCCCAGGGCTGGCGGACCGTCGTCAGTTCCGGGCGGGCCGTGAGGGCGGCGGGGGAATCGTCGAAGCCGCCGACCGCGATGTCCTCGGGCACGCGGCGGTCCGCGCGGTGCAGGGCCTCAAGCACGCCCTGCGCCATGAGGTCCGAGGCCACGAACACGGCGTCGAGGTCGGGTGCTTGGGAGAGGAGCCGGGTCGCGGCGGCCTCACCGCCCGCCCGGCTGTAGTCGCCGGACGCGATGAGCCGCTCGTCGACCGCGATGCCCTCCTCGGCCAGGACCTCGCGGTAGCCCGCGAGCCGTTCCACGCCGCCGGGGGTGTCGAGCGGCCCGGTCACCGTGCCGACACGACGCCGCCCGAGGGAGAGGAGATGGCGCACCATGTCACGGGCGCCGTCCCTGTCGTCCGCGGCGACATAGCTCATCTTGGATGCCTGGCCGATCGGCTTCCCGCAGGCCACCAGGGGCACCCCGGCCTCCCGCAACTCGTCGGCGACGGGGTCGCCGGAGTGGCTGGAGACCAGGAGCACTCCGTCGACATGCCCCGCGGTGATGTAGCGCATGATGCGGCGCCGCTCGTCGGGCGTGCCGGCCAGCATCAGGAGCAGCGGGATGTCGTGCGCGGCGAGTGCCTGCGTGCAGCCGCGGAGCAGGACGTTGAAGTTCGGGTCCTCGAAGAAGCGCTCCTGCGGCTCGGTGAGCAGGAAGCCCACCGAGTCGGAGCGGCCGGTGATCAGTGAACGGGCGTGCCGGTTGACGACGTAGCCGGTCTTGCGGATGGCCGCGTTGACGGCCTCCTCGGCGGAGGGGCTCACATAGTGCCCGCCGTTGAGGACCCGGGACACCGTGCCGCGCGAGACACCGGCCTCGCGGGCCACGTCGTGGATCGTCGGCGGCCTGCGCCTGCCCCCCGTTGCGTTCATGGTCACGACTTTACGGCTCCGGACAGCAGGTCGAGGCTCCAGAAGCGCTGGATGACCAGGAAGAGGGCGATGAGCGGTACGACGGCGAGCAGCGCGCCGGTGATCACGAGGGTGTAGAGCGCGGGGGTGTTGGAGCCCTGTTCGAGGAGCGTGAACAGGCCCAGCGTGATGGGGAACTTCTCGTCGTCGCTGAGCATGATGTAGGGGAGCAGGAAGTTGTTCCAGACGGCCACGAACTGGAACAGGAACACCGTCACCAGGCCGGGCACCATCATCGGCAGCGCGATCCCGGTGAAGATCCGCCACTCGCTCGCGCCGTCCATCCGCCCCGCCTCCACGACATCGCCGGGCACGGCGGCGGAGGCGTAGATGCGGGCGAGGTACACGCCGTAGGGGGAGAGGACGAGCGGCAGCAGGACCGAGGCGTAGGAGTCGGTGAGGTCGGCTTTCGCGAGCAGGAGGTACTGCGGCACGGCCAAGATCACCGGCGGCATCAGGACGCCCGCCATGAGGATGTTGAAGACGCTCTCGCGGCCGCGGAAACGGTAGACGGCGAGGGCGTAGCCGCTGACCGCGGAGACGGCCGTGGACAGGAGCGCGCCGAGACCGGCGTAGAGGGCGGAGTTGCCCATCCACCGCCAGTAGACGCCGTCGCGGTAGGCGGACAGGTCCGTGATGTTGTCGGCGAAGCCGCTGCCGGGCCAGAACGTGAATGTGGAGAACAGTTCACGGCCCGACTTGGTGGAGGCGATCACCACCCAGAGCACGGGCAGCAGGCAGTACAAGGCGCCGAGCACGAGCACGGCGGTCGGCAGGAGGGCGATCCGGCGCGGCGGGGGCGGGCCCTGCGCGGTGCCGGGGGTGGTGCCCGCGGCGGGCGCGGCCTTGCGGACGGCGAGCGAGCTCGGCGAACTCATCGGGTCGCCTCCTTCTTGGTGCGGGAGTTCGCGGCGCGCAGGAACCCGAAGGACAGGACGAGCGTGACGACGGCGATGATCACGGCGGTGGCGGCGGCCGAGTTGATGTCACCCTTGCCGAAGGCGTCCTGGTACACCTTCATCAGCGGACTCCACGTGGTGGAAACGGAGTTGGTGAGCGGTTTGAGGGTGCTGGGCTCGCTGAAGACCTGGAGCGTGGCGATGATCGAGAAGAAGAAGGTGAGCACGAGCGAGGGCGCCACCATCGGGATCTTGATCCGCAGCGCGATCTGGAGCTGTGAGCAGCCGTCCAGCTTCGCCGCCTCGTGGACCTCGGCCGGGATGGCCCGCAGCGAGGTGTAGATGACGATCATGTTGAAGCCGGTGCCGCCCCAGACGGCGATGTTGGAGAGCGCGAGATAGAGCGGTCCGCCGTCGAGGAGATCGGGCTGCGGCAGGCCCAGCTTGTCCAGGACGAAGTAGAAGGGGCTGACGTCCTGGAGGTAGAGGAACCCCCACAGGAGCGCGGCGATGACCCCGGGCACGGCGTACGGCAGGAAGATCGCCAGGCGCGTGAAGGGGGTGAGGCGTACCCGTTCGGTGTCCAGGAGCAGGGCGAAGAGCAGAGCGAGGCCGAGCATCACCGGGATGACGATGGCGCCGTAGCCGAGCACGCGCAGCGCGCCGTGCAGGAGTTCGGAGTCGGTCAGGGCGTCGGTGTAGTTGCCGATCCCGGCCCACACCTCGTGCCGGGCGTTCCTGCCCAGGCCCAGGCCTTCCACCTCGACCTTGTGCAGGCTGAGCCAGAGCGCGTAGCCGATGGGCAGCGCGAAGAAGAGCGCGAAGAGCAGGGCGGCGGGGAGCAGGAAGGCGTACGGGGCACTCTTGACCCCGTACGAGGTGCGGCGGCGCGGGCGTGCGCCGTCGGCGCGGCGGGGACGTGCAGGGGTCACGGCGCGACTCCGAAGCCCTGCTTCTCCAGGTCGGCGACGGTGGTGTCCTGCATGGTCTTGAGGGCGGCGCCGAAGTCGGACTTGTTCTTGGCGGCCGAGCCGAAGGCGTCCTTGAACGACGTGTAGGCGACGTTCACGTTCGGGCCCCAGGCGCCGGGCGCGGCGGTCTTCGCGATCTTCGCGGCCTGCGGGTAGAAGTCCTTCTGGCCGGCGAAGTAGGCCGGGGGCTCGGCGAACGCGCCGCTGGTCTGGGCGGCGGTGGCGGCGGGGTAGATGCCGCCTTCCTTCGCGAGCGCGTCCAGGGCCTTCGGGTCGGTGTTCAGCCAGGCGGCGAACTTGGCGGCGGCGCCCTTGTGGTCGCTGTCGGTGGTGACGGCGGTCGACGAGCCGCCCCAGCTGCCGGTGGTGTTCTCGCCCTTCGACCACTGCGGCAGCGGTGCCATGGCCCACTTGCCCTTGGTGTCGGGGGCGGCGGTGGTGAGGGTGCCGGGTGCCCACACGGCGCTCACCCAGGCGACCTGCTTGCCGGTGTTGAGGGCCTTGTTCCAGGCGGGGGTGTACATCGGCTGGTTGTCGATGGCGCCCTCCTCGACCAGGCCGCCCCAGAAGTCGGCGACCTTGCGCGTGGCGTCGTCGTCGATGCCGACCTTCCACTTCTCGCCCTCGGTGGTCCACCACTTGGCGCCGGCCTGTTGGGCGAGGCCCGCGAAAAGGCCGGAGTCGTTCGCGGAGAAGGTGGTGAGGTCCTTGCCGGGAGCCTTCTTCTTCAGGGCGCGTGCGGTCTTCGCGAACTCGTCCCAGGTGGCGGGGACCTGGAGGTCGTACTTCTCGAAGAGGTCAGCGCGGTAGTAGAACATCATCGGCCCGGAGTCCTGCGGTACCGCGTACACCGCGTCCGAACCGAGCGTCGTTTGCTGCCAGACGCCGGCGGGGAAGGCGGCCTTCGCCTTGCCCACCTCGCCGGATATGTCGGCGAGCGCGTCGTTGCTGACCAGCGTCGGCAGCGCCTGGTACTCGGCCTGCACCAGGTCGGGCGCCTTCTTGGCCTTGTGGGCGGTGAGGATCTTGGTGACGAGGGTGTCGCCGGAGGCCTGCTTCTTGACCGTGACCGTGATCTGTTCCTTCTTGCCCGGGCCCTTGTTCCACAGATCGACGACCTTGTCCATGCCGGGCGTCCAAGCCCAGTACGTCAGTGCGGCGGGCCCGGACTCCGCCTGGCTCTCGTCGTCCGACGAGCCGCAGGCGGTGAGGGCGGCCGCGCCGAGGGCGAGGGTGAGCGAAGTGGCGTAGAAGCGGCGGTGCTTCGTGAACGGCATGGATGGTCTCCCCTGACCGGGTGGCTGTGCCGACTGCGTCGAGCGGCCTGCCACGCATCTGTGAGCGTTCACAGTAGAGAAACATCCAGGACACTTGTCAATGGTTGTTGCTGTGCGGTTATGTTGAGATCAGGGCCGCGAAAGTGTGTGTGCACGTTCCCAATTGATGTTCCAGACTGTTGCTTCCAACTGATCGATGACTCGGGAGAGATCCATGCCGGAGAACACCCCCACGGGCCTGACCGGGCTCGCCTTCGGTGGGGACTACAACCCCGAGCAGTGGCCGGAATCCGTCTGGCGCGAGGACATGGCGCTGATGCGCGAGGCGGGCGTCACGATGGTGAGCGTCGGGATCTTCTCCTGGGCGCTGCTCGAACCGTCCCCCGGCGCCTACGACTTCGCCTGGCTCGACCGCGTCCTCGATCTCCTGCACGAGAACGGCATCCGCGCCGACCTCGGCACCCCGACGGTCGCGCCGCCCGCCTGGTTCTACCGCGCGCACCCCGAAGCCCTGCCCGTCACCGCCGAGGGCGTGCGCCAGGAGTTCGGCTCACGCGGCGCCATCTGCCACAGCAACGCCGCCTACCGCGAGGCGTCGTCCGGCATCACCGGGCAACTCGCCCGCCGGTACGCGCAGCACCCTGCGCTCGCGATGTGGCACGTCCACAACGAATTCGGGGTGCCGGTCTCCGCCTGCTACTGCTCCTCGTGCGCCGTGCACTTCCGGGACTGGCTCCAGACGACGTACGGCAGTGTGGAAGCGGTCAACGAAGCGTGGGGCACGGCCTTCTGGGGGCAGCGCTACGGCTCCTTCGCGGAGATCGAGCCGCCGCGCGTCACCCCCACGGTCGGCAATCCGGCCCAGGCCCTGGACTACCGCCGGTTCGCCGACGCCACCCTGCGCGAGAACTTCGTGCGCGAACGCGACATCCTGCACCGTCTGGCCCCCGGCGCCCCCGTCACCACCAACTTCATGACCGCGCTCAGCCAGTGCGACTCCCTGGACTACTGGGCCTGGGGCCGCGAGGTAGACATCGTCACCAACGACCACTATCTGATCACCGACGGCCGCCGCACCCACGTCAACCTCGCCATGGCCGCCGACCTCACCCGCTCCGTCGCGGGCGGCGCACCCTGGCTGCTCCTGGAGCACTCCACGTCCGGCGTCAACTGGCAGCCCCGCAACCCCGCGAAGGCGCCGGGGCAGATGGCCCGCAACTCCCTGGCCCATGTGGCGCGCGGCTCCGAGGGTGCCATGTTCTTCCAGTGGCGGCAGTCGCGGCGCGGAGCGGAGAAGTTCCACTCGGCGATGCTGCCGCACGCCGGCACGGACTCGCGGGTGTGGCGCGAGGTCGTCGAACTGGGTGCGTCCATAGAGCAGTTGGGCCCGCTGAAGGGGACGCGGACCGTCGCCGACGTGGCGGTGCTGTGGGACTGGCACTCCTGGTGGGCGCAGACCCTTCAGTGGCGGCCCAGCGAGGACCACGACGCACGGGAGCGCGCCG
>NZ_JBNNJZ010000371.1:4785-8351 GCF_050270335.1 Streptomyces sp. NPDC059900 | reverse complement strand
CGGTGGTTCAGATACGTGCGGAATGGAGAGTGCAGTGAGGACTCACCTGGGGGAGGCGCACCCGTGAGTGGTATGGAGATCGCGCTGGCCGTCCTTCTGCTGGTGGTGGGCGCGCTCCTGAAGTGGTTCTTCGACTGGGTGAAGGATCGGCCGGGAGTACGCCGCCAGGCGCGGGAGGATCGCAAGTCGGACACTGCGGCGGCGCAGAGCGAGCTCGGTGACCTGGCGGTCGCCTTCCGGCGCCCGGCCGGTCCCACCCAGGAGCAGCTCGAGAACCTTTCGGAACGGCTGAGCAAGGTTGAGGCCGACGCCCCGGAGAAGGTACAGCCCTGGCTGGTGGCAGTGGTGGGCAGAGTCGACTCGTACGGCGCCGATCGTTGCAGCGCGAGTGACGTCTCGAAGGCCGTCGAGACGGCCCGCGAGAAGATCCGTCTGTTCAGGGATGAGGGCTGATCGTGCGGACCATCGGCCTCATCGGGGGCATGAGCTGGGAGTCCAGCGCCGAGTACTACCGGCTGCTCAACGAGCTGGTGCGGGAGCGGCTCGGCGGGCTGCACTCCGCGCGGTGCGTGCTGTACTCCGTCGACTTCGCCGAGATCGAGCGGCTTCAGGTCGCGGGGGAGTGGGAGGCGGCGGGGGACGTGCTCGCCGGGGCCGGCAAGGCGGTGGAGGCGGCCGGCGTGGATCTCGTGCTGATCTGCACCAACACCATGCACAAGGTCGCAGAGCAGGTCCAGGCGGCTCTCTCCGTGCCTCTCCTGCACCTGGCGGACGCGACCGCCGCCGCGGTGCTGGGAGGCGGCCTGCGGCGCGTGGGGCTGCTCGGCACCGCCTTCACCATGGAGCAGGACTTCTACCGGGAGAGGCTGGCCGCGCACGGGCTCGACGTGCTCGTGCCGGACGCGGAGGGGCGCGCGCTCGTGCACCGGGTGATCTACGAGGAGTTGTGCCTCGGGGTGGTGCATGAGGCGTCCAGGGCCGGGTACCAGAACGTCATCGAGGATCTTGTACGGGAAGGAGCTGAGGGCGTCATCCTGGGGTGCACCGAGATCGAGCTCCTGATCGGGCAGGAACACAGCCCGGTGCCGGTCTTCCCGACGACCCGCCTGCACGCGGAGGCGGCGGTGGCGGCGGCGCTGGAGGGCCACCCGGGGGCCACGGCGGCACCGTGAGGCCTTGAGGCAGCGGCACGTTGACACCTGAACAACAGCAACCCACCCGCCCGCCCCTGGACGCGGGGCAAACGGGTGGGTGGGTGGGAGCAATCCGCCGCGAAGCGGCGATCAGGTCGCCCGCGAAAACGCCGAGCGGCGAGCCCCCTCACTCGTCGACGGTCAATCCCTTGCGGAGCTTGACCAGAGTGCGCGACAGCAGTCGCGAGACGTGCATCTGCGAGATGCCGAGCTCATCGCCTATCTCCGACTGCGTCATGTTGGCGACGAAGCGGAGCGAGAGGATCTTCCGGTCGCGCGCCGGGAGTTCGGCGATCAGCGGCTTCAACGACTCGACGAACTCGATGCCTTCGAGTCCGTGGTCCTCGTAGCCGATGCGGTCCGCGAGCGCGCCCTCGGAGTCGTCCTCCTCGGGCTGGGCGTCCAGCGAGCTAGCCGTGTAGGCGTTGGACGCCGCCATGCCCTCCACGACCTCGTCCTTGGAGATGCCCAGGCGCTCGGCGAGCTCGCCCACCGTGGGGGCGCGATCGAATTGCTGGGCGAGTTCGTCGCCCGCCTTGGCGAGGTCCAGACGGAGTTCCTGAAGGCGGCGCGGGACGCGCACCGACCAACTCGTGTCGCGGAAGAAGCGCTTGATCTCGCCGACGATGGTCGGCATCGCGAAGGTGGGGAACTCGACGCCGCGGCTGAGCTCGAAGCGGTCGATCGCCTTGATCAGGCCGATGGTGCCGACCTGGATGATGTCCTCCATGGGCTCGCTGCGGGAGCGGAACCGGGAGGCGGCGAACTTGACCAGGGCGAGATTGAGTTCGACGAGAGTGTTGCGTACGTACGCGTACTCGTGCGTGCCTTCCTCGAGCGTTTCGAGGCGTTCGAAGAGGGTCTTGGACAGAGCCCTCGCATCCAGCGGCCCCACTTCGTCGTACGGCGGGATCTCGGGCAGATCGGCGAGCCCCTCGGGGGCTTCCGTCTCCGATACGGCCGTCAGGGCCGGGAACTCGTCCGGCGTGGCTTCCGTGCGGGGACCCGGGATCTCGGTCTCTATACGGTTCGGCGGGAGTGTCGACGTCGCTCGGTCAGTGCGCGATTCGTCGAGCCGGGGTGACATGGTGTCCTCCATCGTTCTCGGCATATGGCTGCCGATGCCAATACGTGCACTGCGGTGTGCGGCGCCTCCAAAGCCGTCCGTGTTGATTACTGTCTCTTCTACCCCTACCCGGTTCCACAGCCCGGTCGCAAGTGCGGTGTGCGACGAAATGTCCGAATTCAGGGGCTTGTTCGGGTACCGGAGACCGTACGGAAGGCGTAATGTTCAGGGGCGTCATCAACAGCCACGACGGTCGGAAGTGAGTGACGGAATGGACCGCGGGACAGTCGGTAGCGCGCAGGGTGGCCGGCTTCTGGTCGAAGTCCGGGCCGAGGGCCCGAGCGTCGTCGTGACTCCGGCAGGTGAGTTGGATCACCACACCGCCGATTTGTTGCGTGAACCACTCGAGACCTGCCTCGACGACGGCTTCTCGCGCCTCGTGGTCGACTGTGCGCGTCTGGAATTCATGGACTCCACCGGACTCAATGTCCTCCTGGGGGCCCGGCTCAAGGCCGAGGCCGCGGGGGGCGGGGTGCATCTGGCCGCGATGCAGCCGGTGGTGGCCCGAGTCTTCGAGATCACTGGAGCCGACGCGGTCTTCACTGTCCACGAGACGCTCGAAGCGGCGCTCGCCGACTGATCGGACGGCCTGCTGACGGAGCGTGCCCAAGAGTTACGCGCCAGTTGTCCCTACGTGATCACCGCGTTACCAGCGTCACACGGGTTACGTCGAATAAGTGGGTGTTCTCACGGTTCGGCCGGGCAGGAGACACCCTGGATACGTCGGCAGAATCCGCGGCGGTCCGCCGTAAAGCAATCGTTGCCAAATCAACAGCAGGAACGGCCGAGCAGCCGATGATCTCTCTTGGAGCCCCGCTACTTGTCCAGTTTCTTGTCCAGAGTCCTCTTGTCGGTGAGGTGAAGCGCTGATGAGCACCACCCGGCCTTGCTCGCCGGGCGACCGCGGTCCGGAGTCCGAGACCGTTGTCGCGGACGCTCCCGCGGACCAGGTAGCCGCTGCGGACCAGGCCGCTGCGGCGGACCAGGTAGCCGCGGCGGCCACGGGCCTTCAGGGGCGCCAGGTCCGCAGGCTGAGCCTGAGCGGCGCGAGCGGCATCGTGCCGCTCGCCCGGGACTTCGCACGCCAGGCACTCCAGGCCTGGGGCTGGCTGCCCGCGGCGAGCGCCGACCACCGGGCGGCGGCGGAGGACGTCCTCCTGGTCGTGTCCGAGCTGGTGACCAACGCCTGCCTGCATGCCGAGGGACCCGACGAGCTCTGGCTCTCCTCGGACAGCAAGGTGCTGCGT
>NZ_JBNNJZ010000371.1:0-4775 GCF_050270335.1 Streptomyces sp. NPDC059900 | reverse complement strand
GTATCGAGGTGTCCGACCGCGGCGCGGGACAGCCCGCGCCCAGGACCCCGCACCGCGTCGGCCGCCCCGGCGGGCACGGAATGTTCATCGTCCAGCGGCTCTGCATGGACTGGGGGGTCGTCCGTACGCCGGGAGCCCCCGGCAAGACGGTGTGGGCGGAGCTGAGCGCTCCCGTATAAGTCGCTCGGTTCCTCCCCCTCGGGTGGCAAGGGAGTTCACCCTCGGGTGACCAGGGCAGTTCCCCCTTGGGTTACCCGCGGTTCGTACGCGCGCCGGATCCATGAGATCCGGCGCGTTCTTTGTCTTCCCTCGACAAGGTCTCGGGCGTACCTTGAGCGCCCAATCTGATGTGCCGTCAGTAAATCCGCACCGCGGCACGCCACGACCGGCATGAGGGGAACTCGAGGTGTCGTACCAAAAACGCAGGGCCGCGCTCGCGCTTGCCACGGCCCTGGCCGGCGGCTCGGCGGTGCTGATGGCCGCCCCCGCCGCGCAGGCCGAGGTGCAGGACGTCAACTACCAGTGCAAGACGCCCATCGGGAACAAGGGCGCCGTCTCGCCGATCGACATAAAGAGCGTGAAGAGCGGCAGCGGCTACAAACTCACCATGTCCTTCCAGAAGGGCGTCTCCTCCAGCCCCGTGGAACTGGGCAAGGGTGCGATGAAGCCGAGCGCGCTCATCAAACTGGGCGGGGCCGAGAGCGGCACGGTGCCGGTCTCCGGGGCGCCCAACGACAAGGCGATCCCCGCCAACACCCCGATCAAGATCAGTGATCTGTCGGGCACGTACACGCCGAAGAAGAGCGGCAAGGTCACCTTCACCGCGGGCGTCCTGACCATCAAGGCGCTCGGCACGACGACGACGTGCACACCGTCCAACAGCCCCAAGCCCTCGCTCTCGCTCGACGTGAAGGGTTCGGGCGGCGGCGGCACGGGCGGCGGCTCCGGCGGCGAGAGCGACGACAGCGGCTCGGGCGGCTCCGCCAGCGCTCCCTCCGGCGGCGAAGAACTCCCGCAGACCGGCCCCGCGGACTCCGCGATCGCGCTCGGCACCCTCGGCGGCACGGTGCTGCTCGCGGGCGCGGCGGGCGCGCTCTGGCTGACCCGCAGGAACCAGGCGGCCCGGTCGCGCTAGGAGAGCGCGTACATCACGTACGACGCGTACGAAGATCCAGGAGCCGCCCATGCCGTCGCTGCTGTCCGTTGCCCGTGTTCTGACCGTGGCCTTACTGGTGATGGGCGCAGCTCAGGCGAGTCCGGTGTACGCCGACGACGCCGGAGCGTGGTCCCTCGCGCCCTCCGCGGGAGGAGGGACGCGGCCCGCGAAGGACGGCCGGCCCTACTTCTACGCGGAGGGCACGCCGGGCTCCGTCCTTGAGGACACGGTGACGGTCACCAATCCGGGCTCGAAGCCGCGCACGGTGGAGCTGAGCGGCGCCGACGCGGACAACACGCGGGACGGGGCGTTCTCCCTGGAGCGGGGCAAGCCGACGGACACCGGCTCCTGGATCACGTTCGCCGAGCGCAAGGTGAAGGTGCCGCCGCGCACCCGCGCCGAGGTGCCGTTCAGCGTGAACATCCCCGGCAGCGCGGTGCCGGGCGACCACCCCGGTGCGATCGTCGCGCGGGAGGGCGGCCGGGACGCCGGGGTGCGCGTGCATCTGCGGGTGAGCGGTCCGACGCTGTCCGCGCTGACGGTCGAGCACGTCAGGGCCGGGCGCGGGCGCATCTCGTACGACGTCGTCAACCGCGGCAACACCGTCCTGACCCCGCGGCTCGCGGTCCACGCGGAGGGTCTCTTCGGCCCGCTGCTCGACCGGGGGCCCCGCGCGCTTCCGGTGGAGCTCCTGCCCGGCCGCAGGGTCACCCTGACGGAACCGTGGAGCGACGCCCCCGCGCTCGACTCGGTGGAGGTCACCCTCACGGTCACCGCATCGGGCGGAGCCCGGGCCGAGGCCACGGCATCGGCCCGCTTCGTGCCGTGGGCAGCGGTCGCGGGGGCGGGCGCCGGGGTGCTCGGTCTCGCGGCGGCGGGCGTGTGGTTCGTGCGCAGACGCCGGGCATCCGGGGAGCCACCGCGGGGCGAGCCCGAACAGGGCGGTACGGAGCTGGAGTTGGCGGGAGCGGGCACGGGAAGGGGCGAGCAACTGTGAACGGCTACCCAAGCGGCAAGAGGTGCGCGGCCGTAGTCGCCGCGCTGGCGGCACTCGCGTTCCTGCTGCTCCCGGCGAGCCAGGCCACCGCCGCGGAGAAACCGGAGGTCACCCTCTCCAAGGCGCAGGCGGGCAAGGGCGGCGACATCACCGTCAAGGGCGAGGGGTGGCGGTCGAAAGCCCTCCTGATGATCCTGATCTGCGGCCAGTCCACCCCGGCCGAGGGCGTACCCGGCGGCACGAACTCCTGCGCCAACGACTCCGGCCGCGCCGTCACCACGGACGGCAAGGGCACCTTCAGCAAGAAGCTCCCGGTGGCCGAACCCCCCAAGCCCTGCCCCTGTGTGGTGCACGTGGCCACCGTCACCGGGGAGAAGGCGCAGGCGGACGCCGCGTTCAAGGTCGCGGGCCACCCCGTGGAGCCGCTGCCCGCGCAGCAGGGCGGCGGGAAGCTGTCCGTGCTCACCGACACGGAACTCGAAGGCTCCAGCGGCGTACTGACCTGGTTCGGCGCCCCGCCGTCCCGCAAGTTCACCTTCACCGTGGGCAACGTCGGCTCCGCCCCGGTCAAGAACCCCGTCTTCCAAGTCGGCACCTCCCACGGCGTGTTCGCGCCGCAGTGGGAGGAGCAGCAGTGGCGCGGCACCATCGCCCCCGGCAAGAAGGCCCAGATCAAGCTCCCGGTCGAGCTCTCTGCCGGAGCGCACGGCAACTACCTCGTGTCGCTGAAGTTCGGCGGCAAGGTCCTGGCCGAGCAGCCCTGGGGCGTCGGCCGCCCCTGGGGCGTCACCGTCTTCTGGATCCTGCTCTGCGTCGTCGTGCCCGCCGCCGTCTTCCGCATCGGCATGGCGGTGGTGGACAGGCTCCGTCCCCGCCGGCGCCGCAGCTCCCGCCCGGCGGGCCGGCACCGTACCGGCAGGATCTCCGAACTCACCGACCGGCTGCCGAAGTTGCGGCTGCCCCAGGGTGCGGTCGCGGCGGACGAGGCGGCCCGTACGCCGCGTACGAAACCGTCCCGTGAGTCCGGCAGGTCCGGCAAGGGCGCGGCAGCGAACGCGGCCACGAACGGGGCCACTCTCCCGTGGTTCACCCCTGACACAGACCCCGGCGCCGGCAGCGACCCCGCCGGACAGCTCTCCGCACCGTCAGACAACAGCCCGACGACGAAAGGAAACACGTGATCAGCACACGACGGAGAGCGGGCGCGGCCTCGGTCTCGCTGTTGCTCGGCGGGGCGGGGATCCTGCTGGGCGCGAGTCCCGCGCAGGCGGCAGAGACCGCGTACAAGACGGAGTGCATACCGCCGTCGATCTCGGGGCTGCCACCGGTGCAGGGCACCACGAAGGCGGAGATCACCGCGCCCGCCACCGCGAAGGTGGGCGACGAGGTCGAGGTCGTATGGAAGACCACCGAGGCCGCGTCCAAGAACCCGGACGTCCTCGACCTGGACAAGGACACGGTGAAGCCGACCGGCACGATCAAGCTGGGCGGCGGCCAGACCGGTGACCTGGCGATGGCGGGCGAGCGGGTCAATCCGCCGATCAAGAAGAACAGCCCCATGGTCCTCTCCGACATGAAGGGCAAGCTGAAGCTGACCAAGGCGGGCGACGTCACGCTCACCCCCGGCGCGTACAACATCAACGTCAGCAAGCCGGTCTCGACCGACACCAAGTGCACGCCGAAGGAAGAGGTCAAGGCGGGCGCGACCATCAAGGTGACGGAGGGCAGCGGCAGTTCGGGCGGCACGTCATCGGGCACCACCTCCGGCAGCAGCTCGGGCACCACCTCCGGGACCACTTCAGGGGCCACCTCGGGCAACACGGCCGGCAGCAGCGGCGGCGACACCGCGGGCAGTTCCGGCGGCGACTCCACGGGCGGGAACGACGGCGGCAAGACCGACCTCACCGGCAAGGAAGTCCAGACCCCCTACAAGTGCAAGACGCCCATCGGCGACAAGGACGCCACGTCGCCCGTCCAGATCAACGCCAAGAAGGACGGCGGGAATTACGGCCTGACCGTCGAGTTCAAGAAGTCCGTCATGGACAGCCCCGCCGACATCCCCGCGGACTCGGTGAAGCCGTCGATGGAGGTCAAGCTGGGCGGCGCGGACAAGGGCACGGTGCACGTCGAGGGCCCCACCAACAAGGAGCCCATCAAGTCCGGCGACCCGATGACCATCCCTGACCTGACCGGCACGTACAAGCCGGGCGCCGACGGCAAGTCGACGCTCTCGCCGGGCGTCCTCACGGTCAAGGCGCTCGGTACGACGACGACCTGCACGCCGTCCAAGTCGGAGGTTTCCCTGGAGATCGACACAGCGGCGGTTCCTGGCGGTGCCTCGGGCGGGGGATCCGGCTCGGCCGGCGGCAACAGCTCCGCGGGTGGCCCCGCGTCGGCCGGCGGGGCCGGTGGTGGCGACCTCGCGGAGACCGGCGCGGACGACAACGGTGCGTTGCGGGCGCTCGGCCTTGTCGCCGGGACCGTGATCCTGCTGGGCGGCGCGGTCTTCACGTTCCTCCCCGCACGAAGGAGGGGCCTGCGCTAAGGCGCCCGAAGGGGCGCGGGGAACTGCGCGACCAGCCGTCGACGGCCTGCGGCGGCCAACGGTCCAGACCTCGCAGA
>NZ_JBNNJZ010000370.1:0-8361 GCF_050270335.1 Streptomyces sp. NPDC059900 | reverse complement strand
CCAGTACCACGTGCACCGTCACGACGACCCCGCGGTGCTCGCCCGCTGCGAGGAGCACGACATCGCCTACGTGCCGTTCTTTCCGCTCGGCGGCGGCTTCGATCCCATCGAGCACGGCCGTCTCGCGCAGGTCGCCGAGCGGCACGGCGCGACGACCGCGCAGGTGGCCCTCGCCTGGCTGCTCGCGAGTTCCCCGAACATGCTGGCCATCCCCGGCACGGGCTCGCCTGCCCACCTCGCGGAGAACCTCGCCGCGGCCGGGCTGCACCTGGACGCGACCGACCTCGCGGAGCTGACGGCTTGATGGCCTGACGGCCTGATGAGCTGACGGTTCACGGAGCGGTGCCTGCCCGCGGCTTCCAGAAAGCGGCGAAGTCCGCTTCGGCCGCGGGCAGCAACCGGATGCGGCGCCCCGGGAACGCGTGGCTCATTGCCTGCCGTGCCGAGAAAACTGTCCGGGCCGGCTTGAGGGTCCTCACAACCACACAGCCCCGGGGGCATGTTCGGCCCGCAGCCGTCCGCCTACCGCTTCTCCAGCGCCGCGCTGAGCGCCGCGCGGATCTCGCCGGGCAGCGGCTCGCCCTCCGTCGTGGCGATCAGCTCTTCCGCGACGGCGCGCAGTTTGGTGTTGGAGTGCTGCGAGACCTCGACCAGGACCTCCCACGCCTCGTCCGCCGTACAGGGCCCCAGCGTCATCAGCATGCCCCGCGCCTGGTCGATCGCGGGATGCGACTCCATGGCGCGATGCAGGTCGTTGACCTCGGTGCGCAGCGCCCTGATCTCGGCAACCTCGTCCGCGCACTCGTCTTCGGCGGACTGCGGCTCGGGATCTCGTTGTTGGTTCAGTGCCGGGGTAAGGACCGGGTCCGGGTCCGGGGAGGAAGCCACCACCTCTGCCTCTCATTGACTCAGGGCAGCCTCCGTCAAGCCGACGGAGCTGCCGCTGAATCGAGCATCGCAGATCCTCCACATCTATGGCCATAGTCCCCGGCCCCCGGGGGAAGGGCGGCGCCGGCGGCTGTCTGTCCCAACCCACCGGCGCCTACGTTGCACAGCGCCGTGCTCTCGTGGCGGTCGGGTAGCCAACTGCGCCGAGCTGAAACAGGTGCGGTGCGCAATGCTCAACCGCCCTCCTGCGGGTGCGGATGCACGCTAGCGTCGCGGCAACGCACTGTGCGGCGGGAGGGCAGGGATGCGGCGTTCGACTGGGCATGACGTGCTGCTGCGACGCGTGGCCGACATGCAGGGCACCACTGATGGATGGGCCACGGCAGGACCCGGCCTCGATGAACGCGCCACGGGGGCCCTGGTGAAACTCGGGCTGGCCCGGGCGGCGCCCCCGGAACAGCAGGCGGAGCTCTCCGCGCAGACCGGGCGGCCGGTCGCGTGGGCGGTACTGCTGACGGACGACGGTTGGGACGCGCTCCTGTACGCACGGGTGCGGGCCGCCCCGGCGGCCGTCAGGGCCCCGGCGCCGGGGCTGCAGCAGGTGGGCCTGCGCCGCTCGGACCTGGACGCGCTGCGGCGGTTCGTCGCGTTGCGCGGACAGCTGCGCCACGGGCCCGCGCCGGGCCTGGAGGAGGCGGTGCAGGAGGCCCGCTTCAGCGCGGCGTCCAACCGGTGGGTCATGTACGTGAGCGGTGAGCAGATGGAGTCGATGGCGCGCGCGTTCTTCCTGGAACGGCTCGGCGGATCATCGGCGGCGGCCAACCGGTTCGCCCGGGTGTACGGCGTGACCTACACCCCCGCCGCTCCCCTGCTCGTCTCCGAGGCGGAGGGCGGCGAGGCCGGGCCGTAGGGCGTCGCCGGGCGAGGGATCTATAGGCTTCGCCTGTGGCCAGTACAGATGATTCAGCGTTCAGCGGCGGTGCGGCAGCCGATCCGGTGCCGACGGACCTCCAGGCGTTCGCGGTTCAGTTGCGGCGCATGAACGGCGAGATCAACCGCGTGATCCATGGTTTCGCCGCCGGCCACGATCTGCACGCCACGGACGTCCAGGCGCTGGCCGCCATCCTGGACGCCGATGATCCGCTCACTCCGGGGCGGCTGCGCGAGCACCTGGGGCTGACCTCGGGCGCCGTCACCGCATGCCTGGACCGGCTGGAGCGGGCCGGGCACATCCGCCGGTCGCGGGACAGCCAGGACCGCCGGGTGGTGCATCTGCACTACGCCCCCGGGGCCAAGGCCGCGGCGCGTACCTTCTTCCGGCCGCTGGCCGCAGCGACGGAGAGCGCCCGCGTGCGGTTCAGCGACGACGAACTCTCCGTGGCGCTGCGTTTCCTGGCGGCCATGAACGAAGAGCTCTCCGAGCTGCGCGCGAGCCAGCGCTAGGGCTGTCTGCCCGCATCTTCCGACCGACACGGGGCACCCGATGCACACTCCCGACAGCCGGAATGCTTCAATCATTGAGATTCTTAGTTGTTGAGGTATTGAGCCCCGCAAGGAGATCCATGTCCACAGGTACGCGCCTGGCACGCTGGCTCGTCCCCGTCGTCCTGCTCGTCGCCTGGCTCGGCATCGGCGGCACACTCGGGCCGTACGCCGGGAAGCTCGGCGAGGTCGCCACCAACGACCAGGCCGCCTTCCTGCCCCAGAACGCCGAGTCCACGCAGGTCATCGACGCGCAGAAGAAGTTCAGCCAGGACGAGACCCTGCCCGCGATCGTCGTGTGGACCGCGGACGGTGCCGCGCGGGCCGGCGGAATCGAGAAGGCCCAGCAGGACAGCGCCACCCGCGCGCTGGCATCCCTCGACGACCGTGAGGGCTTCGCCGGACCGGCGTCCCCCGCGCTGCTGTCCAAGGACGGCCGGGCGCTGCAGGGCGTCGTCCAGCTGCGCCCCGATCTCGGCGAGGAACTGGAACCCACCCTGGAGCGGGTCAGAAAGGCCGCGGACCAGGTGCCGGGGACAAAGGCGCAGGTGGCCGGGCCCGCGGCCAGTCAGGCCGATCTGTCCGACGCCTTCGGGGGCATCGACGGCATGCTCCTCGGGGTCGCCCTGATCACCGTCCTGGTGATCCTGCTGCTCGTCTACCGCAGCCTGCTGCTGCCGCTGGTCATCATTCTGGGGGCCGTCTTCGCGCTGGGCCTTGCCTGCGGGATCGTCTACGTCCTCGCCGACCACGATGTCGTACGGGTCGACGGCCAGGTCCAGGGCATCCTCTCCATCCTGGTCATCGGCGCCGCCACCGACTACGCGCTGCTGCTCACCGCACGCTTCCGCGAGGAGCTGGCCCTCGGCCGCGACCGGGCCGCCGCCATGCGGGCCGCGCTGCGCCGATCGCTGGGCCCCATCGTCGCCAGCGGCGCCACCGTCGCGCTGGGGCTGCTGGCCCTGCTGCTGAGCGATCTGACCAACAACCGCGCGCTCGGGCCGGTGGGCGCCATCGGCATCGCCTGTGCCGTCCTGAGCACGCTGACCTTCCTGCCGGCGGTCCTCGTCCTGCTGGGGCGGGCGGCGTACTGGCCCGCCAAGCCCAAGCCGGCCACGGAGAAGTCCGCCGGACAGGGCCTGTGGACCAAGGTGGCCTCGCTCGTCGACCGGGCGCCGCGCAAGGCCTGGGCCGCCACGCTCGCCGGACTGTTCGTCTGTGCGGCCTTCGCCCCCACGCTCAGCTCCAAGGGCGTGCCGCTGGACGAGATCTTCGTCAACGACGCGCCCTCGGTGGCCGCACAGCAGACACTGGGCGAGCACTTTCCCGGCGGCTCGGGCAATCCGGCCGTCGTGATCGCGGACGCGGACAAGGTCAAGCAGGTCACGGCCGCGGCCGGGCGCACCGAAGGGGTCTCGTCGGCCGCGGCCGTGAGCTCCTCCGGCCGGCCGGGTGCGGGGAAGCCGCTCGTGGTCGACGGCCGCGTCCGGATCGACGCCACCCTGGAGGATGCCGCCGACAGCGACGCGGCGAAGGACACCGTGGCCCGGCTGCGCGACGCCGTGCACGCGGTGGACGGCGCCGACGCCCTGGTAGGCGGCTACACCGCGCAGCAGTACGACACGCAGCGCACCGCAGAGCACGACCGCATGCTCATCGTGCCGGTGGTCCTGGCGATCATCCTGGTCATCCTGGTCGGGCTGCTCAGGTCGCTGCTCATGCCGGTTCTGCTGGTGGCGACGGTGGCGCTCAACTTCCTGGCCACGCTGGGAGTCTCCGCCCTGGTCTTCCAGCACGTCCTCGGCTTCAGCGGGACGGACTCCTCCGTACCGCTGTACGGGTTCGTCTTCCTGGTGGCGCTCGGCGTGGACTACAACATCTTCCTGATGTCGCGGGTGCGCGAGGAGTCACTGCGCCACGGGACCCGCGAAGGGGTGCTGCGCGGCCTGACCGCGACCGGCGGCGTCATCACCTCGGCCGGGGTCGTGCTCGCGGCGACCTTCGCGGCCCTGGGCGTCATCCCGCTGGCGTTCCTGGTGCAGATCGCCTTCATCGTCGCCTTCGGCGTCCTTCTCGACACCCTGGTCGTCCGCTCGCTCCTGGTGCCGGCCCTGGTCCGCGACATCGGCCCGAAGGCGTGGTGGCCCGGAGCCCTCAGCCGCACGGGGCCGGGGTCCGGGCCGGGGGCGGGTCAGGCGCCCGCGGAGACCGGCGAGTCGCTCTTGTCGCCCACCGAGTCCTGAGTGGCGGACTTCGGGATGGAACGGTCGTGGCGCAGGGCGGACCACACCTGCTGCGACGCCTTCTTCAGCGGCAGGACCCGTCCGGAGTCCTGTGAGTCATAGGTGACCGGCATCGTGACCATGTTCGTGCGGTCGGGGCTGATGCCCTTGAGCTCCTTGGCCAGACCGAGGAGCTTGTCGGCGGAGGCCAGCTCGGAGTCCGCGCTGATGGACTTGGTCGCGGTGTCGGCCAGGTCGTAGGACTGGGCGGGGCTGCCGAGCGGGTCGACGGTGTCGGCGCGGTGGATCAGCGCCTTGATGAACGCCTGCTGGAGCTGGATGCGGCCCAGGTCGCTTCCGTCGCCGACGCCGTGGCGGGTGCGGACGAGTTCCAGTGCCTGCTTGCCCTTGAGCGTGTGCTTGCCGGCGCTCAGGGCCAGGCCGCTGTTGGGGTCGTTGATGGCCTTGCGGGTGGTGATGTCGACGCCGCCGAGCTCGTCGATGAGCTTCTGGAAACCCTTGAAGTCGACTTCGAGGTAGTGGTCCATGCGCACGTGCGACATCTTCTCGACCGTCTTGACGGTGCACGCAGGGCCGCCCGCCTGGTAGGACGAATTGAACATGGCCTGCTGCGCGCCGGTGGCGGTGCCGCCGTGCGGCTTGGCGCACTGGGGCCGCTCGACCATGGTGTCGCGGGGGATGCTGACGACCGAGGCCTTCTTGTGGGTCTTGTCGACGTGCAGGACCATCGCCGTGTCGGCGCGGGCGCCGCTGACGCCCTTGCCGTACTGGCCGTGGGTTCCGGCCCGGGAGTCGGACCCGAGCAGGAGGATGTTCATCGAGCCGTTCTTCTGCTGGCTCGGCCGGTCTTTCCCGAGTGCGGCGTTCATGTCCGTGCCCTGGATGTTGCCGTTGAGGTGCTGCCAGGCGTAGGCCGCACCTCCGCCGCCTATCAGGACTGCTCCCAGGGCGCCCCATGCGACGTAGCGCAGGGTCTTCTTGCGCGGCTTGCGCCGCCGGGAGCCGCGTACCCGCGGGGGCCCGTACTCGGGCACTGCGGGGCCGGTGGCCATGTGCGCCTGCTGCTCGTTACTGCCTTCGTGCGGCATGCGCTGCCTCTTCTCGTTGACCGTTGACCGGTGACCGGTGGATCAGTTGCTTGGCCGGCCGGTGGCTCAGTACGCGGAGTCGACGTTGTCGATCGAGCCGTACTTGTCGGCGGCGTAGTTCGCGGCGGCGGTGATGTTGGCGACCGGGTCGGTCAGGTTATTGGGGGTGCCCGAGACGTGGTAGGCGTCGAAGGTCGGCTGGATGACCTGGAGCAGTCCCTTGGAGGGGGTGCCGGCCTGCGCGTTGACGTCCCAGCCGTTCTGGGCGTTCGGGTTACCGGAGGACTCGCGCATGATGTTGCGGTGCAGACCCTCGTAGGAGCCGGGGATGCCCTTGGACTTCATGATGTCCAGGGACTCACGGATCCAGCCGTCGAGGTTGTTGCCGTACTTCTTGTCGTCGGCCTTCGCTGCGGCGGCCTTGGCGGTCTTCGTCGCGGCGGTCGGCTCGGCGGCCTGGGCCTGCGTGGGGATCAGCGTGAGGGCTGCGGCCGCGGCGCCTGCGGTGGCGATACCAGCGACGGAGATCTTGCGCAGTCGGTTGATGCGGCTGGTGCTGGTCTGCGTCTGGGTGGTGGCCATGCGGGGGTAACTCTCCAATGCGATGTACGGGAGGGGGCTCGGTCGAAGCGAGCGGATGTGCTCGGTGCGTCGCGGCTCCCCGGACTTCAGCAAGGGTTAGCGGTGGCCGAAGCGGGACGCAATGATGTGACGTACTACCCCGTTACGCAGGTCGCCCCTGGTCAGACGCTGTACAGGAGAACCGCGGCCCCGCGCCGGAGCCCCGGCTGCTCTACTACCGTCGTTAGCATGTGACCTGGCTCCTATGGGTGGGCTCACAGCCTGGGCGGTGTTTTGCGGGTGCACCGGGCGTGGAGACGGGGCCGATGGGTAGACGACCCGCTTCGATGCCGCTTTCCGGCCGGTTTCTTCACGAACATGCTGGTCAGACCCTCTTTTGCCGCCTTCGTGACGGCGTCGGCGGCGCCGGTCGGGCCGATGTGTGTCAGCGCCGCCCGCCGGCGGGGCCCGTGGTGAAGCGGGACGGGGGTACGCCGAAGGCCCGGCTGAAGGCGGCGGTGAACGCCGCGGGAGAGGCGTAGCCGATCCGGGCGCCGACCTCGCTGACCGATGCGGTGCGCAGCAGCGGGAGGGCTGCGAGCAGCCGGGCGCGGGCCCGCCAGACGGCGGGGCTCTCACCGGTCTCGGAGCGGAAGCGCCGCGTGAAGGCCCTCTCGCTCATGGCCGTCGCGGCGGCCCAGGCGGCGTTGGTGGCCTCGGCATCCGGAGCGGCCAGGTACGCGCGGCACAGCCGCGCGAAGTCGGCGGAGGCCGGGATCCCGACGTGGAAGGGGAGCGGGGTGCGCTCCGCGATCTCGTACAGGAGGAGGGCGGCGATGCTGCCCTCGCGCCCCGAGAGGCTGTAGTGGGCCCCGAACTCGACGGCGGCCAGGAGCAGCTCGCGCAGCAGCGGCGGCACGTCCACGACCATGCAGGTGGCGGGCCACCAGGGGACGGCCGCCGGTTCGACGTACAGGCTGCGGGTGCTCACCCCCAGCATGTGCACCCGGTGCCGGGTGGCGGGCGGGATCAGCACGGCGCGCTCGGGCGGAACGGTCCACGTCCCCTCGGCGGTGTCGACGACCATGACGCCGGTGGCGCCGTAGAGGAACTGCGCGCGGCGGTGTTCGTGCCAGTCCAGGAGGTGGCCGGGCGGGTAGTCGGTGCCGATGGGCAGGACCGCACGGTCGACGTGGTCGACATCGGCGAGCGGGACGTTCTTCACCCGCCCACCCTAGTGGCCGGGACGCGAAAGAACCGTGCTGACCATCGCATGCCGGTAGGTGTTCGCGGCTGGTGGGGTGGGGCACATGGATTTCGTGGTGCTGGTCGGGGTCGGGCTTCTCACCGGAGTGACGACCGTGCTGTTCGGTTTCGGCGGCGGGTTCGTCGCGGTGCCGGTCGTGGTGTGGGCGGACGCCGCGCTCGGCGCGGACGCGATGCGGGTGGCGACGGCCACCTCGGCTTTGGTGATGGTGGTGAACGCGGGGTTCGCGACGGCCGTCACCCCGCGCCGGGTGCTCCGTTCGCTGCGCGGCAGCGGCCCGCTGGTGCTGCTCCTTGCGGCCGGTGCCGCCGCCGGAGCTTTCGCCGCGCGCCTCGCCCCGGCCGAGCCGGTCCGCTGGGCCTTCATCGCGTATGTCGGGCTCACCATCGCCGACCTGCTGCTGCGCCCCGGCTTCCTGCGCCCCGCCTCCGAAGCGCGGGCCGACGGTCCGCGCCCGCTGCCGCCGCTGCTGGGTGCCCCGATCGGCGCGGTGGCCGCCTTCCTCGGCGTGGGCGGCAGCGTCATGACCGTTCCCGCGATGCGGCGGGCGGGGCATCCGATGCGGGTGGCGACCACGCTGGCCAATCCCCTGACCCTGGCCATCGCGCTTCCCGCCACCGCGGTGGCCCTCACGGTGGCGGCGGTGCCCGCCGCCGCGGACGCCCGCGTGCACCTGGCGGGCCTTGTCGACGTCGGTGCCGCGGCGGCGCTGCTCCTGGGGGCTCTGCCGGTCATCGCGGTGCTGCGGCGCCGCCCGCCGCGATTCGGCGACCGCACGCATGCCCTGGCCTATGTCGGGCTGCTCGGCCTGGTGGCGGTCGCGATGCTCTTC
>NZ_JBNNJZ010000369.1:0-8363 GCF_050270335.1 Streptomyces sp. NPDC059900 | reverse complement strand
GGGCCTCCCCCCGGTGCTCCCCGGGGGGGGCGGGCCCGCCGGGGCGGGCGGGGGGGGCCCCCCCTCCGCGCCACTGCGGCCGACCGGTTCCCCCGTCGGATGTGCGGCTGAGGTCAGTCCTTGGGCGGGGCGGGCGTGTGGCCCTCGCCCTGCGTGGTGGCCGTGCCGTCCTTGGCCGGCGGGGCGGGCGTGTGGCCCTCGCCCTGCGTGGTGGCCGTGCCGTCCTTCGCGGGCGGGGCGGGCGTGTGGCCCTCGCCCATGGTGGTGATGCCGGTGTTCTTGGCGATCTCGCTCATATGAGACAACTCCTTGGCTCTGGCGGGGCTTCGGGATCGGATACGCCCGTTCGGCAACTCCCCCGAGGATCGCCGAACGGGCGTATTGGGCCGCTCACCATATCCGTAGGGCCCGTGCGACCCGTCTGCCCCCCGACGCGACGGATCGACTCCATGAGAGTGGCAGCCGCCCATAAACGTTCGATGAACGCCGCGTCGTGCGTGGTCAGGACGTAGTGACCGGAGCGAGGAGCTCTCTCACCTGAGCGGCTTCCGGCGCGCCCGCCTCTTCGTGGATGGCCAGCGCTTCACGCCAGCAGGCCTGTGCACGATCGACCTGCGCGAGATCGATGAGAGACCGTCCCAGCAGGGTCAGGACGTTGGCCCGCATCCACTCGCCGCCGACACAACCGATGGCGAGCGCCTGCTCGGAGTGCTGGGCCGCCTGTGCCGCGTGGCAGTCCGCGAGATACACCTGGGCGATGCGGTAGTGGGTCGTCCCTTCCCACAGACGCTGGCGGTTCTCGGCGAAGATCTGCAGGGCGTCGTTGAGCTGGCCGAGGGCCTCCGAACGCCGATCCGCCCCGCTCAGGGCGAGCCCGAGGGTGTACTTCGCGTTGGCGAGACGGAACGTGACCCCGAGGTCGCTGTATATCGCGATCCCCTGTTGGGCGAGGTCGATCGACTTGGAGGTGCGCCCCATGGCGAGGAGGGCCCGGGACAAGTTGCACAGGGCGCTCGCCTCGCTGTGGCGGTTGCCGTCCGCGCGGAAGGCGACGATGGCCTTGCGCAGATGGATCTCGCTCACCGCGGGCTGGTTGATGCAGTTGTTGACGATTCCCTGCTCGTTCAGCGCATTACCAGTGGTCCACGGGTCCCCGGAGTCAGAGGCGAGCGCGGCGGCACGCTCCAGTTCGACGGCGGCGGCATCGAAGCTGCCGACTTTGTTCAGGACTTGGGCAAGACTCACCCGCGCCCGCCCCTCGGCATGTGCGTCGCCCACCACGGCGGCCACCTCGCACGCGGCGCGTGTCGCCATCTCATACCGGTACGAGATGGCCCCGGACTCCGCGAGGTCCTTCGCCGCGAGCAGCAGGTCCACCGCCCGCCGCAGGGTCTCGTTGCTCAGCGATTGCTGGACGCACGCCAGGATGCAGGAGGCTTCCGCGTGCAGCCAGTCGAAGGCCTTGGTGGCGTCGGTGAAGTCCAGGCCGACCCGCTCGACGACCTCCAGATGGTCCGCCGTCCTGTCGCCCGGCCGCTCGATCGCATACACCCGCGCCGCCGACGCCAGATAAAAGTCCAGCAACCGCGAAGTCGCCGCCCCCCGCTCCCCCTCCGACAGCTCCCGCTCCGCGCACGCACGCGCGTAGAGCCGGACGAGGTCGTGGTAGCGGTAGCGGCCCGGTGCCGCTGATTCGACCAGGGACGTGTCGACCAGCATTTCCAGGAGGTCTTCCGTCTCGTCGACCGGCAAGTCGAGGACCGCCGCTGCCGCCGCGAGGGAGAGGTCGGGGCCGTCTGCCAGGCCGAGCAACCTGAACGCCCTCGCCTGCGCCGGCTCCAGCTGGCCGTAGCCCAGTTCGAAGGTGGCCTTGACCGCGAGGTCGCCCGCCTGGAGTTCGTCCAGGCGCCGCCGCTCGTCCGCCAGCTTCGCGGCGAGGGTCGAGACCGTCCACGTACGGCGGGCCGCCAGGCGCGAGGCCGCGATGCGGATCGCCAGGGGGAGGAAGCCGCACGCCGCGACGACGTCGAGGGCCGCCTTGCGTTCCGACTGGACTCTTTCCTCGCCGACGATCCGGGTGAAGAGGAGGAGGGCTTCCTCCGGGGACATCACGTCCAGGTCCACCAAGTGTGCGCCCGCCAGGTCCACCATGCGGATACGGCTGGTCACCAGCGCCGCGCAGCCCTCCATGCCGGGGAGCAGGGGCCGGACCTGGGCCGCGTCGCGCGCGTTGTCCAGGACCACCAGGACCCGGCGCCCGTCCAGCACCGACCGGTACAGCGCCGCCCGCTCCTCCAGGGAGTCCGGGATCGCCGAGTCCGGTGTGCCCAGGGCGCGGAGGAAGGCGCCGAGGACCGTTTCCGGCTCCGCCGCCCTCGCGCCGGCGCCTTGCAGGTCCACGTACAGCTGGCCGTCGGGGAAGTAGGTGCGTGCCACATGCGCCACGTGGACCGCGAGGGTCGTCTTGCCCACGCCGCCGATGCCCGCGAGCGCCGAGACCGCCATCACGCGGCCCTCCGCCGCCGACAGGATCTCGCTCAGCTCGGACACGAAGGACGCGCGGCCCGTGAAGTCCGGGACCGTCGCCGGGAGCTGGGCCGGGCGGACCACCGCAGCGGCCGGTTCCGGGGTCGCCGCCGAGGGCTCCGCCAGGGCCGGGTCCGCCTGGAGGATCCGCTGCTGGAGTTCCTTGAGGCCGGTGCGCGGGTCCACCCCCAGTTCGTCCGCGAGCAGGCGGCGCGTGTCCGCGTAGACCGCGAGGGCCTCCGCCTGGCGTCCGCTGCGGTACAGGGCCAGCATCAGGAGTTCGCGCAGGCGTTCCCGCAGGGGGTGTGCCGCCGTGAGGGCCGTCAGTTCCGAGACCGCCTCCGCGT
This sequence comes from Streptomyces sp. NPDC059900, assembly GCF_050270335.1. NCBI lineage: Bacteria > Bacillati > Actinomycetota > Actinomycetes > Kitasatosporales > Streptomycetaceae > Streptomyces > Streptomyces sp. NPDC059900. The sequence continues at coordinate 5,490 of NZ_JBNNJZ010000369.1, read as the reverse complement.
GGCAGCCGACCTCCAGGTCCATGTCCAGGCGGGACTCCAGGAGCTGGAGGCGCCACTCCTCAAGGCGTATGCGTTCCGTTTCGGCGTACGGACCGGGGACGTTGGCGAGCGGTTCGCCGTCCCAGAGGCCGAGTGCCTTGTTGACCAGGGAGCGCGCCTGGCAGAGGTCGCCCACGCCGCGCGCCTTCTCCGCCTCCGCCCACAGGTCCTCCGCGAGCGACAGGTCCAGGGCGCCGTCGGCCGCCGCGATGGCATAGCCGCCGGACTCGCTGACCAGGACTCCGGCGGGCAGCACCTTGCGCAGGCGCGAGGCGTACGTACGGACCGCGGCGAGCGCCTGCGAGGGCGGTTCGTCGCCCCAGAGGGCGTCGATCAGTTCGTGTGCCGTCGCCGTGCGCCCGGCCCGCAGCAGCAGGGCCGCCAGGAGCGCGCGCTGCTGCGGAGAGCCCATGGAGAGCTGCTCGGCGCCGTGCCATGCGCGTACGGGGCCGAGCACGCTGAAGTGCGGTCTCAGTTCCTCGGGGGCGTTCCCTGGGGCCGGACGCCGCTGGTCCGGTACTCGCGGTACAACGTCCATCGCTCCCCCTGCTGCCGTGCCCGGCCGTCACCGTGCCTGGTCGTGCGCCGCGGGTCTGCCCTGCCCGCGATTCTCGCTCTTTGCCTCGCTCTGTTCTTTACCAGTCTCTTGCTCCCCGCCAGTTTGCCTTGTTCATGGCGGATGCGTCAGCAGTGGGAGACGGCTCTCACAGGGTCCACGCACTCCTCGGCCGGTATTGATCTGCGCACGGACGGCAGGCGGACGGTCGGCGGCGAGCCGGGCGGGCGGCGCGCGCGTGACCGGCGGACGGACGACGGATGGCCGACAGGGAGCTGACGGACCGTCAGATGAGCGCTACCGTGGAGGACATGGAGACCACTGAGACCCTGCCGACGTTCCCGAGGATCATCTCGGTGGACGACCACACCGTTGAGCCGGCCAACGTCTGGCGGGACAGGCTGCCGTCGAAGTACCAGGACAGCGGGCCGCGCATCGTCCGGGCGCCCCTGAAGTCGATGAGCTTCATGGGCGGAAAATTCGCCCCCGTGATGGGCGCGAAGGGAGACGACGGGCCCATCGGGGACTGGTGGATCTACGAAGATCTTCACCGACCCCTCACGCGCCTCGACACCGCCGTCGGCTACGACAGGGACGAGATCAAGCTCGAAGTCATCACGTACGAACAGATGCGCCCGGGTTCCTTCAGCGTGCCCGACCGCCTCGCCGACATGGACGTCAATCACGTCCAGTCCGCCCTGTGTTTCCCCACCTTTCCCCGCTTCTGCGGGCAGACGTTCACCGAGGCCAAGGACCGCGAACTCGGCCTGCTCGGGGTGCAGGCGTACAACGACTGGATGGTGGAGGAGTGGTGCGGGCCCGAGGCGCAGGGCCGTCTCATCCCGCTGACCCTCATCCCGCTCTGGGACGCCGAACTGGCCGCCGCCGAGGTCCGGCGCAACGCCGCCCGCGGCGTGCGCGCCGTCGCCTTCTCCGAGATACCGCCCCACCTGGGCCTGCCCTCCATCCACACGGACGAGTGGGACCCCTTCCTGCGTGCCTGCGACGAGACCGGCACCGTCGTCGCCATGCACATCGGGTCGAGCAGCAAGATGCCGTCGACCTCCGCCGACGCGCCGCCCGCCGTCGGGTCCACCATCACCTTCGCCAACTGCTGTTTCTCGATGGTCGACTGGCTGATGAGCGGCAAGTTCGAGCGCTTCCCGAACCTGAAGATCATGTACGCGGAGGGACAGATCGGCTGGATCCCGTACATCCTGGAGCGCGCCGACGTGGTCTGGGAGGAGAACCGCGGCTGGGGCGGGGTCGCCGACAAGGTGCACCGGCCGCCGTCCGAGCTCTTCACCGAGCATGTGTACGGCTGCTTCTTCGACGACGCCTTCGGCCTGAAGAACCTCGACGCGATCGGCGTCGGCAACGTCCTGTACGAGACCGACTATCCGCACTCGGACTCGACCTGGCCCAAGTCCAGAGAGGTCGGCGAGGACCAGATGGGGCACCTGGCGCCGGACGTCGTCGAGCGGATCGTGCGGGGTAATGCGATCGACCTGCTCGGCCTGACCGACGACGGGTTGTGGCCCGGGGCCTGACGCCACCGGGAGCCCGGATGCCTGGCGGGGCGTCCGGGCTCCTCCGCGTTTCCCTTCCGCGCCTGGCTTCCGTCCCCTCTTCCGTCCCCTCTTCCGTGCTCCTGCCCTCCTACCCCTTGCCTGACGGACCGTCAGATACGACGATGAGTCCCGTCGCCGTATATGACGTACCGTCAGATCAAGGTGAGGGGTCGGGTTCCCATGGCTGCCAACGCGCTGGCGCACATATTCCCGCAAGGGCGACTGGTCTACGGGATGCAGCTCCCGATCCAGTCGCAGAGCGTCATGTACGCGGAGGCGTGGGAGGCGGACGCCACCACCGAGGATCTCGCGGAGATCGCCCGCACCGCCGACCGGAGCGGCTTCGCGTACATCGCGAGCTGCGACCACGTGGCCATTCCGCGGCGGCTCGCCGACACCATGAGCACCATCTGGTACGACCCGGTGGCCACGCTCTCCTTCCTCGCGGGGATCACCGCGAACGTACGCCTGATGAGCCACGTCGCCGTGGTCGGGCTGCGGCATCCGCTCGTCACCGCCAAGCAATACGCGACCCTGGACCGGCTCAGCGGCGGACGGCTGATCCTCGGGGTCGGGGCCGGGCACGTACAGGAGGAGTTCGACGCCGTCGGGGCCGACTTCGAGCGGCGCGGGCCCGTGCTCGACGAGAGCATCGACGCTCTCAAGGCCGCGCTGGGGCCCGAGGAGTACCCCGAGCACCACGGCGAGCACTTCGACTTCGGCGGACTCGGCCAGCAGCCGCGGCCCGAGCAGGAGCGGGTGCCCCTCTGGGTGGGCGGATCGTCGCCCGCCGCCGTCCGCAGGGCCGCCGTGCGCGGTGACGGCTGGCTGCCGCAGGGCGACCCGCGCGACAAGCTGCCCGCGCAGATCGCCAAGCTCAAGCGGCTGCGCGAGGAGGCGGGGGTGGCGGAGCCGATCGTCGTGGGGGCGATCGCCGAGCCCCTGTACGTGGGGGAGCCCGGCTGGTCCGTGGGGCGGCGCACCCTCAGCGGGAAGCCGGACGCCCTCGCGGAGTCGCTGCGCGCGTACGGGGCGATGGGGATCCAGCAGATCCAGGTGCGGTTCCGCAGCCGTGGCCGCACCGAGCTCACCGACCAGATGGCGGCGTTCGCCGCCGAAGTCGCCCCGCACCTGAACTGACCGACCTCTCTCCGCGCCACCACTCAAGGAGATTCGTATGGGCAAGCTGGACGGGCGCGTCGTCATCGTCACCGGTGGGGCGCGTGGGCAGGGCGAGCAGGAGGCGCGGCTCTTCGCCGCCGAGGGGGCGCGGGTCGTCATCGGCGACGTGCTCGACGAACAGGGCGAGACCCTGGCCAAGGAGCTCGCCAGGGAGCACGGCGGGGACGTGGCCAGGTTCGTCCACCTCGACGTGAGCCGGGAGGCGGACTGGGGCGCGGCGGTCGACGCCGCCAAGGATGCCTTCGGGAAGGTCGACGGCCTGGTCAACAACGCCGGGATCCTGCGCTTCAACGAGCTCGTCAGCACTCCGCTCGAAGAGTTCCAGCAGATTATCCAGGTCAACCAGATCGGCTGCTTCCTCGGCATCCGCACCGTCGCGCCCGAGATCGCGGCGGCCGGCGGCGGGACCATCGTGAACACCGCCTCGTACACGGCGATGACGGGCATGGCCTTCGTCGGCGCGTATGCCGCGACCAAGCACGCCATCCTCGGCCTCACCCGCGTCGCGGCCCTTGAACTGGCGGCGAAGAACATCCGTGTCAACGCCGTCTGCCCGGGGGCCGTGGACACCCCGATGACCAACCCCGCGCAGCTCGACCCGAGCGCCGATCCCGTGGAGGCGGGGGAGGCCGTCGCCGAGCTCTACAAGAAGCTCGTGCCGCTCGGCCGGATCGGGAAGCCCGAGGAGGTGGCCGCCCTCGCGCTGTTCCTGACCGGGGGCGACTCCGCGTACATCACGGGCCAGCCGTTCGTCATCGACGGGGGCTGGCTCGCGGGCGTGAGCATCGTCTGACGGTGCATCAGGTATTGACGCTCCACCCGCCCGGTGGAACAGTCGACGTCATCAAGATCTGACGGTTCGTCAGAAACTCACGAGGATGGTGAACCTCCTTGGAATTCGGTCTCTTTGTACAGGGATACGTGCCCGCCAAGCGGGCCAAGGTCGACCCCGAAGCCGAGCACAAGGCGCTCATCGAGGAGACCGAGTACGTCATCCAGGCGGACAAGTCCGGCTTCAAGTACGCCTGGGCCTCCGAGCACCACTTCCTGGAGGAGTACTCGCACCTCTCCGCCAACGACGTCTTCCTCGGCTACCTCGCTCACGCCACCGACCGCATCCACCTCGGCTCCGGGATCTTCAACCCGCTCGCCCCGGTGAACCACCCGGTCAAGGTCGCCGAGAAGGTCGCCATGCTCGACCATCTCTCCGAAGGACGCTTCGAGTTCGGGTCGGGGCGCGGCGCGGGATCGCACGAGATTCTGGGCTTCATGCCGGGCATCACCGACATGAACCACACCAAGGAACTCTGGGAAGAGACCATCGCCGAGTTCCCCAAGATGTGGCTCCAGGACGAGTACGTCGGCTTCCAGGGCAAACACTGGTCGCTGCCGCCCCGCAAGGTCCTGCCCAAGCCGTACGGGAAGTCGCACCCGGCGATGTGGTACGCCGCCGGGTCCCCGCCCTCGTACGCGATGGCCGGCAAGAAGGGGCTCGGGGTCCTGGGCTTCAGCGTGCAGAAGGTCTCCGACATGGAGTGGGTCCTGGACTCGTACAAGACCGCCGTGAAGGAAGCCGAGCCCGTCGGTGACTTCGTCAACGACAACGTCATGGTGACCTCGACCGCGATCTGTGCGGAGACGCACAAGAAGGCGGTCGAGATAGCGGTGAGCGGCGGTCTGAACTATCTGCAGTCCCTGCTGTTCCGTTACCACGACACCTTCCCGCGGCCCGAGGGCATCCCGGAGTGGCCCGAGCTGCTGCCCGAGTACACCGAGGAGATCATCGAGCTGCTCATCGCCGAGGAGCTGATGATCTGCGGCGACCCGGACGAGGTGCTCACGCAGTGCAAGCGGTGGGAGCAGGCCGGTGCGGATCAGCTCAGCTTCGGGCTGCCCATCGGGATCTCGCCCGAGGACACGAAGAACACGATCAAGCTGATCGGTGAGCACGTGATCCCGAAGATCGACACCGATCCCGTGCATCGGACCTCGCGTATGCGGGGTGCCTCCGGCGGTTGAGCCGCTGCCTGTGACCGCCCCGGCTTCCTCTCCCGGACGGAAGCCGGGGTACCCCTCTTCGCCCTTCGGGCTTGTCCTCAAGCGCCGGACGGGCTGTTTCCCGCCCACCCACCCGTTCTGGAC
>NZ_JBNNJZ010000368.1:0-8392 GCF_050270335.1 Streptomyces sp. NPDC059900 | reverse complement strand
GACCCCACCCGCCCCTACACCGCGGGCAGCCCGTGGTCGGGATCCTGGGACCACCACCCCAACGACCCCGATCACGGCACCTACCACTCGTGGGAGGTGTGGAACCGGCAGGACTACACCGACTACCGCGACAACGTGCCGCGGTTCGTCTCCGAGTTCGGCTGGCAGGCACCCCCGGCGATGGCCACCCTGCGCCGCGCCCTGCCGGGCGAGGACCTCGCCCCGGACTCCCCCGGCATGCTGCACCACCAGAAGGCCGAGGACGGCAACGGCAAGCTCAACCGTGGCATCGAGCGCCACTTCGCCCCTCCTCAGGGCGACTTCGACCGCTGGCACTACCTCACCCAGGTCGTGCAGGCCCGCGCCGTCGCCACCGGCATCGAACACTGGCGGGCGAACTGGCCGCGCTGCGCCGGAACCATCGTGTGGCAGCTCAACGACTGCTGGCCGGTCAGCTCCTGGTCCGCCGTGGACGGCGACGGTCGGCTCAAGCCGCTCCACCACGAACTGCGCCGCGTCTACGCCGACCGTCTCCTGACCCTCCAGCCGGGCGCCGACGGCACCGATCTCGTCCTCGCCAACCAGGGCGCCACGGCATGGGAGACCACCGTCAACCTGCGCCTGATGCGCACCGACGGCACGCTCGCCGCACGTCTCACGCTCGACCTGACCGCCCCGCCGCGCGAGGTGCTGCGCCTCGCGGTCCCGCCCGAGGTGCTGCCCGCGACAGGCTCCGCCAAGGAGTACCTGGTCGCCGACTCCGACGAACTGCGCGCCCTCCATCTGCCCGTACGGGACCGGGAGTTCGACTACCCCGAGCCGCGCTACGACGTCGCCGTGGAGACCGTGGGCAGCGACAGGAACACTGTCGATGTGGTGATCAGCGCGCAGACCCTCGTCCGCGACCTGCTGCTACAGCCCGACCGCATCACCCCCCACGCGACCGCCGACCGCGGCCTGATCACGCTCCTGCCGGGCGAGCGGACGCGCATCCGCGTACACGGCGCGCAGGGCGCCGGGGCCAACACCGTCCGGGCCGCCCTGTTCTGCGTGGAACCGGCGTGAGTGCTCCCGCCCAGCGCGTCACCATCAAGGACGTCGCGGCGGCCGCAGGGGTGTCCAAGGGGGCGGTCTCGATCGCCTTCAACAACAAACCCGGGCTCTCGGAGCCGACACGCGAGCGCATCTTCGCCGTCGCCCGGGACCTGGGCTGGGCGCCCAACTCCTCGGCCCGCAGCCTGTCCACGCAGCGAACCGACACCATCGGCCTCGCGCTGTGCCGACCGGCCCGGCTGCTTGGCCTCGAACCGTTCTACATGGAGTTCATCTCCGGCATCGAGAGCGTCCTCGCCCAGCACTCCTGCTCGCTGCTCCTTCGCCTGGTCAACAGCCTGGAAGAGGAAATCGAACTCCAGGAGACCTGGTGGCGCAAGAGGCAGATCGGCGGGTCCATCCTGGTCGACTTCCACCAGGACGACCCGCGCATCGAACCGCTCAGACATCTCGGTATCCCGGCGGTGGCCGTGGGGCATCCCGACCTGACCGGCGGGATCCCCTCGGTATGGACCGACGACGCGAGCGCGGTGGCCGAGGCCGTGCGCTACCTCGCCGCCCTGGGCCACCGGCGCATCGCACGCGTGGGCGGGCCCTCCGGCCTGGGGCACAGCGCCATCCGGGAGCAGGCGTTCCTGACCACCCTGCGGGAGCTGAAGCTGGATCCGGGTCCGCAGGCGGCGACCGGGTTCGCCGGCGAGGAGGGGGCCCGCGCGACGCGCTCGCTGCTCCTGCGCCCCGACCGTCCGACCGCCATCGTCTACGACAACGACCTCATGGCCGTGGCCGGACTGGGCGTCGCCGCCGAGATGGGCGTGGCGGTGCCGGACGAGTTGTCGCTGCTTGCCTGGGACGACTCCCAGCTGTGCCGGCTCACGCATCCGACGCTTTCGGCCATGAGCCATGACGTGCACGGCTTCGGCGCGGAAGTCACCCGTGAACTGTTCGATGTCATCGCGGGGCGCGCGGTGACGCCGCGCCGGGTCGCGACGCCGTCACTGACACCGCGGGCATCGACGGCGGCACCGCGCGCGCCGGGGAACTGAGGCACCGGGATCTCTGACAAGGAGGCCTCGCACATGAAGATGTGCGACGCCTCCCTATGCGCGCCGCGGTGCGCTGGTGCTCGCCCTGGGAACAAGGCGGGCGGCCGCGACCTGGCTGTCCTGGACGGGTTCCTCGTCGACGGCGGCCAGCAGCATCCGTGCCGCGCTGGCCCCGTAGTCGGCGATGTCCCTCGTCAGCGCGGTGAGTTGCGGGCGTACGACCTGGGTGAAGGGCGAGTCGTCCCAGGCGACCAGGGACAGATCACGCGGCACGTCGAGGTTCAGCTCCTGCGCCACCGACAGACCGGCGACCGCCATGATGTCGTTGTCGTAGACGATCGCCGACGGGCGTTCCGCCGCGATCAGGAGCCCCCGGGTGGCCCGCGCTCCCTCGTCGCCCGAGTAGTCGGTGTGCACCACCACCGGTTCGGGCAGACCCGCGGCGCGGCAGCCCGCCTCGAACGCGGCGTCGCGCACGCTCGTGTGGGCGAGCGCGGGCAGGCCCGCGACGCGCGCGATGTGCCGGTGCCCGAGAGCCGCCAGGTAGGCGACGGTCTCGTGGATGCTCGCACCATCGTCCGACCAGACGGCGGGCACGGCACCGGCCGCCTCGGGCGGGCCGAGCGCGACCACCGGCAGGTCCATGGAGGCGAAGGCCGGGATGCGCACGTCGTCGTCGTGCAGGTCGACGAGCAGTGCGCCGTCCACCCGGCCCTCGCCCCACCAGCGGCGGTACAGCTCGATCTCGTCGTCGTGGCTGGTGACGGTCTGCAGCATGAGCGCGATGGACCGCGGCGCGAGTTCGGACTCGATGCCGCTGATCAGTTCCATGAAGAACGGCTCGACGCTCAGGGTGCGGGCCGGGCGGCAGACGGCCAGGCCCACGGCGCGGGCCTTCGCGCCGTTGAGGGCACGCGCCGCGTTGCTCGGCCGCCAGCCGACGTCCCGCGCGATCGCCTTGATCTTCGCCCGGGTCTGCTCGGAGACGCCGGGCTGGTCGTTGAGGGCGTAGGACACCGCGACCTTCGAGACGCCCGCACTGCGGGCGATGTCCGCGATAGTCGGCCGTTTCATGCGCCCTCCTGCTGTACCGGTTCCGCACTTCAGCGGCCGACCTTACCGGCCGACCGCCGAAGTGCGCTCATCCGGACACTGAACCAGGGTTCAGGCCGTGGTGCAGGTCCTGCCGTCGAGGGTGAAGGCGTCCGGTGCGGCGTTGTTCCCGGTGGAGGAGCCGTTGAGGCCGAAGCTGACCGAGCCGCCGGCGGGGATGGACCGCGTCCAGGGCTCGGGCGTGATGTGCACGCGGGCCCCGTCCTGGGTCGCCTTGGCGTTCCACACCGAGTTGATCTTCTGCTGGGCGGGGAAGGCGAAGTCCAGGCCCCAGTCGTCGATCTTCTGCGCGGACGGGTTGCGGACGGTGATTTCCGCGTTGAAGGAGGTGCCCCAGTCGCTCAGGCGGTAGGTGACGGCGCAGGCACCGCTCCCGCCGCCCCCGTCGGACCCCGCGAAGACACTGGCCTCCTTGGCGGTGGCCTTGATGCCGTTGGCACCGTCGAACAGCCGCCTGCCCCAGCCGGAGAGCTGGGCGGCGTCGAAGTTCTGGACCAGGTCCAGGTACTCGACACCGCCGCCGTTGCCGCTCCAGGACCACCCCAGGTAGCCGATGCCCAGCGACTGGGCGGTGGCCATGATGGCGTCCTCGTCCGGATTGCCGTCGGAGTGCATGTCACCGAACTCGCCCACCACGACGGGCAGTTTCGCCGCGGTGAAGCGGTTGAGGTAGTCGCTGACCTCGGCCGGGGTGTCGTAGACGCCGTACATGTGGATGTCGAAGAGGGTGTTCCTGTCCGGGTCGGCGGCGAAGACACCGGCGGCGTTGTCCCGCATGGTGAAGGACCAGTCCTGGCCCCAGTTGGGGGCGTCGACCATCAGGGTGTGCTTGATGCCGCCGGCACGGAGACGGCCGATGGCGGTCTTGGTGTCGCCGGTCCAGGCCGCGTAGTTGGTGTTGCCGTAGGGCTCGTTGCCGATGTTGACCAGGACGTACTTCTCCTGGCCCACGAGGGCGCCCTTGACGTCCAGCCAGTAGTCGACGGCCTTGGACAGCGGGGCCGCGGCGCCCGCCTCGCCGTAACCGGTGGTGTCGTGGGCCTCCAGTACGCAGATCAGCCGGTTCTTCTTGCACTCGTCCACCACGCGGGCGACGTCGGCGGTGTCGTTCCTGGTCCACTGATCGCCCGTACTCAGCACCACGCGGACGGAGTTGGCGCCCTTGGCCTTGATGTCCTTCAGTGCCTGGCTCGTGCGGTCGGGGTACCAGGTGTGGGCGTGGTTGACGCCCCTCAGCACGAAGTCCTTGTCGTTGGCGTCAAGGAGCCGTCCGTCCCGGATGCGGAAGCCGGGGGATTCGGCGGCCGGGGCGGGCGGGGCGGCGGTGAGCAGGGCAGCGCAGGCGGCGAGCAGGGCGCCCGTCGCGGCGGCGGCTCGGATTCGTCTCATTCGTCTCATCCAGTGCTCCTGGTTCGGTCGGTGCGTGCCCGCTCGTGGGCGTGCGGGATCCACGGGGCGCGGCGCGGCTTGTCATCAGGGGCTGCCATCAGGGGGCTGTCAGGGGTGCTGTCGCCGGGGGGCGCGACTCGTACGCCGGGCGGTGGCGTGCCCGAGCGGTACGCGGGAAGGCAATCGGCGCACCGTTCCGCTCGCGCGCACCGGGTGGCGGCGAGCCGGTCCGAAGCTCCCGCCCGGCGACGGCCACGACATTAGGGGCCGCGGAAGCGCGGCACAACGGTTTGAACAGAACCGGTTAAGTTCATCTGGTCCGGGAGCACTTCAGGCGGACCGACCCCGCGCCAGAGCAGGGTCGAAACGCCCGCGAGGGCCCGGTACACCGGCGAACAGGCGGGCCGCGGCGGCGGCGCCGACGAGCCCCGCGTCCTGTGCGAGGGCCGCGGGCCGGACTTCGAGGCCGCGCACGAAATCGAGGGTGGCGTAGGCGTCCAGGTGCCGACGCAGCGGCGTGAACAACAGGTCGCCCGCCTGTGCCACTCCCCCGCCGATCACCGCCACGTCGACCTCGATGAGGGAAGCGGTCGCTGCGATGGCGGCGGCCAGGGCCTTGGCCGCCCTGCCGAAGGCGGCAAGTGCCAGGACGTCTCCGCGCCGGGCGTCCTGCGCCACCGTGGCGGCGGTGGCGGGCTCCCCGGCCGGCGGAACCCAGCCGGACGCGAGCGCCTGCCGGGCGATCGCGGTGCCACTGGCCAGACCCTCGACGCAGCCCCGCGCCCCGCACGGGCACGCAGCGCCGTCCAGGTCCACGCTCATGTGCCCGATGTGCCCGGCATTGCCGGAAGGGCCGGGGTGCAGGCGCCCGTTGAGGACGAGCCCGCCGCCGACGCCGGTGGACACGACCATGCACAGCGCGTGATCGAAGCCGCGCGCCGCGCCCAGCCAGTGCTCGGCGGCCGCCATCGCCACGGCGTCCCCGATCAGCACGGGCTCGACCCCCGAGAACAGCATCGGATGCGCGCGCACCTCCGCCACCAGCGGAAAGCCGCGCCACGCGGGGATGTTGACCGGACTGACGGCGCCCGACGCGGTGTCGACGGGGCCGGCACTGGCGATACCGAGCCCGCGGATGACGCCCCAGCCGGGATCACGGGCAAGCCCGTCGAGGACCTCGTTGACGGCACCCATCAGCACACCGGCCGCCCCCTGTGCCGGCGTGGGGCGCTGGACGCGCCCCACCACGCACCCCTCCTCGTCGACCAGCGCCCCCGCGATCTTGGTCCCGCCGATGTCGAGTGCTGCGTACATGACCCCACCCCTTCCGATACGGGCTTACGGGCCCGTCGGCATGACAACGTTGCCCCGGAAGGATACTTAACCAGTTCAGTTCAGGGGGTCGGACGCCGTTCAGTCGCCGGCGGCGCGCAGTCGCAGATCGGCGAGGAGCCCGTCGAGGGCCTGGTGGAGCGCCTGGGAGTTGGCCGGGTCGAACCATGTGGTGCGGATGCGTTCGTTGTTTCCCTTCGGGGTCTCGTGGTCGGCGGCGAGTTGGTGCAGGGAGCGGGTTTCGTCGCTCAGGGCGCGGCCGACGCCCTGGAAGAGGCTGCGGATGTAGCGGTCGGCGTCGTGGGCGGGGATGCCCTGGTCGGATGCCCACGACGTGAGGGCCGCGAGATAGGCGTAGTGCGTGGTCAGCGTGCCCGTCAGGGCGGAGAAGACGTTGAAGGCGTCCTCATCGGCGACCGGTTGCGCCCCGCCGAGGCGCGCGAAGAGCGCGTCCACCACGGGGTGGGACGGGTAGGTCACCGTGACGGAGCAGCGTTCGCGAATCGCGGGCAGGGGGATGGCCCGCACCAGCACGGCGTCGGTGGCCAGGAGGTGGCGCAGGTCGTCGTTGGCGACGCCGGACATCACGTTGACCACGATCTTGTCGTCGGCCACCCGCAGACCGGCCAGGGCCGCGTGCCGGTCCACCGCGCGGACGGCGACGATGACCACCTCGGAGCGGTCCACCACCTCCTGGTTGTCGGCACAGACCCGCACGGGCTCGTAGCGGGCCGAAAGCTCCGCGGCCGTGCGGGCTCCCCGGGGCGAGAGGAACACCTCGGGCGCCTCGGATGACTTGCCGTCCCCGTCGTACAGGCCCGTCACGATGGCCCGGCCGATCTCGCCCGCTCCGATGATGCCGATGCGCTTCACTGATTCCCCTTCCGCGAAACCCCCGGCCGCCTCCACAGCAGCATGACCGCCACAAGCGCCGCCAGACAGGGAGCCATCCCGGCCCAGCCCAGTTCCGGCGGCAGGCCGGTGTCGCCGGAGGTGTCCTTGGCGAGCAGCGCGGTCACGCTGACGCCGGTGCCGAGCACGAACATCACGGTGGCGGCGGGGCGGGCCCACCGCTTGCCCGCCTTGACGGCCCGGGTCGTCCAGAGCCACGCGATGACGCCGAGCGCGCCGAGGACGGACAGCAGGACCAGGTAGGTGGTGACGGCCGAGTCGACCCGCGCCTGGCCGTACGCGGGATAGCCGGCCCGGATGTGGTCGGCGAGCAGATGGCTGGTGGCACGGTCGACGTACGGGAGGACCGTCGCGATGACCGTGAGCCCGAGGCCCGTGTACATCGCTCCGACCACCCATCGCTCATGACGGGTCTTCGTCATCGGGGCGCTTCTCCTTCCGCTGTTCTCACTCATGTCTCCTCATTGCCGCTGAAACCTACGCCGTAGGTTTGCGTTCCGCACGGTAATTTCTACGGTGTAGGTTTGGCAAGGGAGAAGGAGGAGACATGGCCGGACGCACCCGGGGCACCTCAGCGGGGCTCGACCGGCGGCGCATCGCCGCCGCCGCCGTCGCACTGGTCGACCGCGACGGCCTGGAACGCTTCGGGGTGCGGCGGCTCGCGCAAGAGCTCGGCGTCGACCCGATGTCGATCTACCACCACATCAAGGGCAAACCGGCTCTCCTGGACGCGATGTCCGAGGCGGTGCTCGCCGACGTGGCGGTCTTCACGGACGACACCGCGTCCGGCGACTGGGAGGAGGTCGCCCGCCGTACGGCGCACGGATACCGCGAGATGGCCTACCGGCACCCGCGGGTGTTCCCGCTCCTGGTGACGCGCGCCCGGACCTCACCGGTCGCCGTCTCCGCCCTGGAGAAACTGGTCACCGCGATGCGTGCCGCCTCGCTGCCCGACCAGGTGGTCGCGGACGCGCCCATGGTGCTGTTCGGCTTCCTCAACGGCCACCTCCTGTCGCGCACCATCGACGAGCCCGGCGCCACACCCGAGTTCGACGCCACCGCGTACCCCGCGATGGCCGCCCTCTCCCCCCTCATGACCGGCTTCGGATCCCTGCCGGAGTTCGACCGGATGCTCGACACCGTGCTCGCCGGAATCAAGGACCGGGCCGCACGGTCCGCCGCGTCGCCGGCCGCCGCCGGGCGGCAGCGCCGCGCGGCCCTCAAGGAAGGAGCCACGGCCTGCGGCCGTGGCTCCTCGTCCGTCAGTCGGTCGGCGTGGCCGACACCTCAGGGGAGAGAGCGGACTCGAGGCCGTCCTCGTTCACGGCGGCGACGGCGTAGTAATACTTCGTGCCGCCCGTCAGCCCGCGGTCCACGTAGTCCTCGCTGCTGGTGGCGTGGCTGAACTCGGCGTTCTCCTTGGTGATTCCGGGCGTGGTGGAGCGGTAGACGCGGTAGCCGGTAACCGGCGCGTCGCCGGTGCCGTACGGAGGGGCGTACCAGCTGAGGCTCACGCTGCCCGCGCCGGGCGTGACCTTGTAGAACTG
>NZ_JBNNJZ010000367.1:0-8400 GCF_050270335.1 Streptomyces sp. NPDC059900 | reverse complement strand
TCTTGGGGGGGTGGGGGGGGGGGGGGGGGGGGGGGGGGGGGGCGGGACGAGGGGGAGGACGCGGCGGCGGTCTCGCTCGCGCCGCTCCCGCCGGCCCCCGGAACGCCGTAGGGGCCCGCCAAAAGAACCATCGGAAGGCCGCCGGGAAGCCATGGACACCCCGCCGGAGAGGCTGTGAACGCCTCTCCGGCGGGGGGCTTCTCAGATCTCGCGCACCTCGAAGGCGTCGAGAACGAACTCCGCGGTGCCGTCGTCACCGGTCTTGCGCAGCCCGACCCACGCCTCGCCCTTGGCCGGGGCGGTGAACTCGTAGGTCAGGACGGTCGGCTCGGTCGCCACCGGCAGTTCCCTGCGGTCGGTCTCGCGGGCCGCGGGCTCGTCGACGGCGGTGATCCAGGCGTACTGCCCCGCCTTCTCGTTCTCGTACCGGAAGGAGACGCGGTAGCGCTTGCCCGCCTCGAAGCGGGCGGTGTGCGGGACGGTGCGGTACACGAGTCCCTTGTTCTCGCCGCGTGACTTGAGGGACTGGGAGCCGTCGATGACGTCGTCGATCGCCTTGCCGTTCCAGCCGCGCTGCGTGAACGGCGCGTGCCGCTGCGCGATTTGCGTACGCGGGTCGGTGACGTCCCCCGCGTCGCCCTTCACGAAGGGCCCCCAGCCCTGCGGCACCTGCTCGAAGTCCTCGGAGACGAGCCGCCCTCCTCCGGGGGCGCCGCCCGGCGCGGCGACGATGCGCACGTTGTCGAAGCGCACGCGCGCGTGCCCCTCGTCGGCCCTGAGCGTCAGCTCTGCCGCTCCGCCGCCGTCGGGGACGGTGAAGGGCACGGACATCCGCTGGAAGCGGGTGCCGTGCTTGCGGTCGGCCGCCACGTAGTTGCCCGCCGTGGAGGTCCGCGTCCAGTTGGCGGCGGTGACTCCGTCGGCGGTGCGCACCTCCAGGGTGGCCTTCCGCTCCTCGCCGGCCTTCTCCCCCACCTCGACCTGTACGGAGGCGACGTACGACCCTGCCTTCAGGCGGCGCAGCCGCTGGCCGACGGCCGCCTTGCCGCCGGGGGCAACGACCAGTTCGTGGTCACCGAGCTTGCTGAGCGCGACGGAGGCCGGACCGGAGACCTTCCAGCCCTCCAGGGAGCCGGAGTGGAAGCCCGGGTCGCGCAGCGGGGTGCCCTGGCCCCAGCCGGGGTCGGGTACGGCGGCGGCACGCGAGCGGTAGAGGACGTAGGGCTGCCCGGCCTTCGCGTCGAGGGTGACCTTGCCGCCGCGCACCGGGACATCGCCGACAAGGACCCGCCCTTGGTCGGTGAGCCGGTACAGCACGGCCTTGCGGAGCCCCGACCATCCGCGGGGCAGCTCCCAACTCGCTCTCCCGCCCTTGGGGTTGTAGTGGTAGAGCTTTGTGGGGTCGGTGGCCTTGCGCGGCTCCCAGGGGAGCAGATAACTCCCGCCGTCGTAGACGACCCGGCCGTCGGTCACGATGCGACGGGTCCCCCCGGTGTCGGAGACCTTCGTGGCGCCCTCTCCGAAGAAACTGATCTCGTGCTCGCCCCAGGATTTGATGGGATGGGCCTGGAGGTATTTCGCGGGCAGCGAGTCGGTCCAGATCAGATCGTAGAAGTAGGACCAGTCGGTCTTGCCGACCCACCCTTCGAAATTACCCATGCGGGCAATGCCCAGAAGCGTCGGCCATTTGTCGGCGAAGACGTCCTTCTGGTGGTTGCGGATGAAGCGGATAAGACGCGAATTGATGCCCCGCGAGGTGTCGGGTCCGTAATCCGGCTCCGTCGCCCAGTGCGACCAGACCGACGAGCGCTCGAAGCCGTGCCCCCATTCGCTGGTGACGATCCAGCCCTGCTGCCGCAGGGCGCGTTGCAGCCGGTCGGACGTCCAGCCGGACTCACGGAAAACATCGATGTAGAGGGCATTGAGCGCGCCGTCGGTCTCGTCCCGCAAGTCGGCGAACCGCTTGACGATGTCGCCGGAGACGAGGTCACGCCGCTGATCGATGCGGTAGCTCTGGTCCAGCCAGTCCCACTGCTCGTTCGTCTTGTCGACGAGCTTTTCGGAGAAGGCGTTCGCGACGGGATAGGACTCCGTGGCGTTCACGTGCACACTGAAGTCGCTGTTCCATTTCTTGCCCTCGCTGACCAGGGTGTTGAGGTCGTCGAGGCCGCCCGCGCGCGTGTTGTAGTTGCCCGCGTAATCGGGGTGCGCGGAGTCGTGCCCCTCGGACTGATAGCCCTTGAGCAGCGTGTACTGCCGCAGGCCGTCCGTGGCCAGGTGGATGCGCTTGACGTTGTCGAGGGTCGCGAGGAACGGATTCGTGGCCTGCGAGGCGAAGTTGAACGGAATGTGCGGGACGACCCGCAGATGCTGCTCGTCCGCGCCCAGGGGCTGCACCATGATGTCGCGGAACGCGATGGCTGCGTCCTGCCAGTCGACCTTTCCGTCGCCGTTGCGGTCACCGGTGATGACGACGGTGGCGTACGGCAGTGGCTCGGTGTCGCCGACGGCGGCGGTGGCCGCGCGGTGCGTCCACTGGCCGGGGGTGAGCCGGGCCTCCGTGTGGCCGCTCCTCCTGACGGTCTCCCGCCAGAGCCTGCCGTTGTCCCAGGTGGTTCCGGCCTCGGTGGTGGGTTTGTCGTAGACGGTGTTGGTCTCGACGGCGCCGCCGAGCGTGTCGTGCGCGACGACGGCGTAGGCGCATCCGGTGGCCGCTTCCGCCGGGGTGTCGGGGCCCGGCCTGACCTCGGTGTCGCCGCTCTTGGCCTTGTCCAGCTGGACCTTCGCGGCGAGCAGGGCGGCGCCGGGCTGGTCGCTGCGCACGGAGAGGAGGGCGAGGCCGGGGATGCGCAGGGTGCCGACGCGCAGGGCGTCGGTGTCGTCGATCTTTGTCACGCGCCAGTGCACCTGGCGCCCCTTCAGGGCGATCTCGACGGTGAGGGTGGTGCCGCCGCCGAGGTCGAGGACGTACTCGATGCGGCTGCGCCCGCTGTCGCCGACGGTCACCTCCGGGGTGTGCGTCACGTCGTCCACCAGGAGCGTGCCGACGGCTTCGGGCTGCGCGTGCAGGACCGCCTTGGTGGCGCGGTCCGTGTACGAGATGACGCGGGGGAAGTCGGTGGCGACCCGTACGTCGAGGTCGGCGGAGCGGAGCACGACCTCGCCCGCGGCGGCGGTCCTCGACGCGGCGGTCGCGGCGCCCCCGAGGCCGACGGCTGCGCCGACCCCGGCCAGCGCGCCCGTGGCGACTACGGCTCTGCGGCTCGGCCCTGACGTGTCTGACGGCTGCATGGCACCCCTCCGGGAAACGGATCTCGGTGCGGTCACCCTGCGCCGGGAGGCGGTGGTGCGCCCATGGACAAAGGGGTGGCAGGACTTGGACTAACCGGGAGCCCCGGGCCGAACCGGGAGCCCCGGGCCGGGGAACGACCGCGGGGCCGGACCAGCTGAACTGGTCCGGCCCCGCGCCCATCCTGACGTCAGAGTTCCGACGCCGCCTTCTCTATGTCACCGGCGAACGTCGACACCTCGGTGTAGACGCCGGGGAACTTGGGGCGTGCGCAGCCGTTGCCCCAGCTGACGATGCCCACCTGGACGTACTCCCCGGCCTCGTCCTTGCGGAACATGGGACCGCCGGAGTCGCCCTGGCAGGTGTCCGTGCCGCCCTCCGCCAGCTTGCCGGCGCAGAGCTCCTCGCCGGGGGTGAGGTCGGCGCCGTACGCGGCCTCGCAGTCCGCGTCGCTCACGAACGGAACCGTCGCCTTGAGCAGGTAGCGCTGCTGCTCGCCGCCCTCCTTGTCGGCACCCCAACCGGCGATGGTGAAGTCGCCCTCGTTGAGCTTGTCGTCCTTGGCGATCTTCAGCGTGGGCTGGTCGATCGGCTTCTCGAGCTTGATGAGCGCCCAGTCCTTGCCCTTGCCGTCGTAACCCGGCGCTTGCAGGACCTTCGTGGACTTCACGGTGATCGCGTCCGAGGACTCCAGGTCCACGACACCACCGGTGGCGGTGATGCTCGTGTTGTCGCCGGAGCCGTCCACGCAGTGGGCGGCGGTCAGCACGACGTCCTTGGCGTAGAGCGCACCGCCGCAGCCCATCGACAGACGGACCATGAACGGGAATTCGCCCTGCTCGGCGGGGGTGCCGCCGACCACGCGCTCACCCGGGGTGGGGCCGGGGTGCGGGGCCGCGGAAGCGGCGACGGGCTGGAGACTGACACATGCGAGGGCGATGGCACCGAGGGTGGCGGCTCTCTTGACTCCACGCAGCTTGGTGTTCAACGGGCTTCCCTTCGTGGGGGGTTTCGTGGGGGGTTGCAGGCGTTCGCGGACCCGCCCCCTCCCCGCGAGAGCACGAGAATGGCATGAGCCCGCCAATGCGTTGTTGCGGATTATGGAGATCAGTGTCCGCATAGAGCAAGGGGCGCTTTTCGGCCACGGGCCCGCCGGTGGGCTGGTTCCGACCGGGGTGAAGGGCTCTACAGTGGAACGGAGTTGAGCCGAACCGTCTTCTGGGGGTGCGCACGTGTCGGACGGCGGCCCTGTGGTGCACGGCTACCCCCACCTGGAGACGGTGCGCTCCGCGATCACCGCGCTCTACAAGCGTTTGTCGTACGACACCGTCCACACCTTCGACACCAGCATCACCCCCGCCGACGTGGCCTTCTCCGATCAGGACGACCTGCATCCGGGGGTGCAGCGGGTGGCGCGCGAGATGGTGCGGCACTTCCGGCTTCCGGACGCCCGCGCGATCGTCAGCTTCCGCGAGATGGAACACGCGGCGAACGTCGAACTCGCCGCGGGACCCGAGTACTTCATCGAGCTCAACGACCGCTTCCGCACGCACCGCAGGGACATCGGCGCGGCGCTCGCCCACGAGATCATGCACGTCTACCTGCACCGGCTCGACCTCTCGTTCCCCGGCACGCGTGACAACGAAATCCTCACGGACACCGCCACCACCTATCTGGGGGCGGGCTGGCTCCTCCTGGACGCCTACCGCGAGGACGGCGCATCGTCGCAGAAGCTCGGGTACCTGACGCCGGAGGAGTTCGGGTACGTACTGGCCAAACGGGCCATCGCCTTCGGCGAGGCGCCGGAGACATGGTTCACCAGCGCGCAGGCGTACACCGCCTATACGAAAGGGCTGGCGCAGGCCCGCCGCGACGAACAGCAGCCACCGCTGACGGCAGCGGGATGGGCGGGACGGCGGCGGTACGCGAAGGACCGGCGGTACGCCCTGGAGCACGGCTCAGGCGGTGCGGGAACAGGATCGGGATCGGCGTCCCGTGCCGGGGCGTACGCGTTCTCCCGCGAGCCGGGCGGCGCCTCGCGCGGCCCGTCGGGGGGCATTGCGCCGCTGCGGGTCTCCTTCCCCTGCCCGACCTGCCATCAGCGGATCAGGCTGCCGGTACGGGGGCGGACGCGGGCGCGGTGCACGCTGTGCCGGACGGTACTTGAATGCGACACGTAGAAGCGCGGGGGCACGCGCCCGGCCGGGCTAGCTCCAGTGCGCGGGGCGCGCGAGGGCCGGCGGGAGTTTGGTCCCGGCGTCCCCCTTCGCCG
This sequence comes from Streptomyces sp. NPDC059900, assembly GCF_050270335.1. NCBI lineage: Bacteria > Bacillati > Actinomycetota > Actinomycetes > Kitasatosporales > Streptomycetaceae > Streptomyces > Streptomyces sp. NPDC059900. Next base: position 2,839 of record NZ_JBNNJZ010000367.1, on the reverse strand, counting down.
CGTTCACCTGCGACTGGGTCAGGAAGATGCTGCCGGTGAGGTCGGCGCCCCGCAGGTCCGCGTCCCGGAAGTCCGCGCCGATCAGGTCGGCCTGGCGGAGGTCGGCGCCACGCAGGTCGGCGGCGATGAGGTAGGCGCCGCGCAGCGTGACGCCCCGCAGGTCGGCCCCCTTGAGGCGGGCGCCGAACAGGTCGGCTCCCCGGCGGTCCTTCTTCTTCCGCTTGATGCCTGCGCGCACGAGTTCGCTGGTGCGCAGCAGCAGGACGTTGACGTCCTCCCGGTGTGCGGCCACATCCGTCCCGGCCACGGCCGCGGGTGTGGCCCGGGTGAGATCTTCGACCGTGTCCAGCGCATGCTGGAGCTCGGCCCTGATGGGGCGGGTCTGCGGCAGGGCCAGCGCTTCGGTCAAGTACCAGAGCAGCTCGTGGAGTTGGCGCATCACCGGGAACACGTCGAACATCTGGCGGGCGCTGTCCGGGTCACGCCGCCAGTCGGTTCCGCCGTACGTGGTCTGCGAGACCTGCTGGCCCGCGCCGAAGCAGTCGTAGACCGTGCAGCCCGAGAAGCCCTTCTGGCGCAGGTCCTGGTGGATGCCGCAGCCGAAGTCCTGCCGGAGGTTGGTGCAGGGGGTGCCGGCGGCCTTGTCGACGGGGAAGTCCGCGGACTTGGCGAAGGTCAGGGCCACACAGCAGAGCCCGAAGCAACTCCCGCAGTCGGCCCGCAGACGCTGCCGCCCATCACCGACGACGGGCAGCAACTGCCGCTCTGGTGACGGGGGTTGGGGCTGCTTCTCGGTCATCAGGTCGTTCATCCCGTTCGCTCAGGACCGGACGCGGGGCATCGGGTGGGTGGGCGGGAAAGGCCTGCTCGGCAACGGAAGCCGCCGGAGCAGAACCCGAGGAGCCCGCCCCCGGCGGCAGGGCACAGACCCCGCCGCCAGGCACAAGCACTACGCCGCCTTGCGCCCCGCCCCGCCCCCGGAGGGACGCCGCCGGGCGCGCCCGGACCCGCTCCCGCCGCCCGCGGCCGGGCGACCCCCGCCACCGGCAGCAGGCTTACCGCCGGTGCCCTGCGCCTGCCCCTGCGGCCGGGCCCGGCGCTGTCCCCCGCCCTGACCGGCGGGACGGCCCCCGCCCTGTCCGGCGGGACGCCCCCGCCGGCCACGCTGCGGCGAAGCCTGCTGCTGCTGCGGGACCTCGATGACCACCGGCACCCCGGACGGCTCCCGCGCACCGGTGATGCGCGTGAGCTCCTCGTCCGTGGACTTCACCCGCGCGGTGTTCGGGCTGATCTCCGCGTCGGACATCAGACGCGTCATGTCCCGCTTCTCGTCCGGCAGGACGAGCGTGACGACACTGCCCGACTCCCCGGCCCGCGCGGTACGCCCGCCGCGGTGGAGGTAGTCCTTGTGGTCGGTGGGCGGATCGACGTTCACGACCAGGTCGAGGTCGTCGACGTGGATGCCGCGGGCCGCCACGTTGGTGGCGACAAGGGCGGTGACCTGGCCGTTCTTGAACTGGTCCAGGGTCCGGTTGCGCTGCGGCTGCGAACGGCCGCCGTGCAGCCCCGAGGCCCGTACGCCGTTGGCGAGCAGCCGCTTGGTGAAGCGGTCCACCGCGCGCTTGGTGTCCAGGAACATGATCACCCGGCCCTCGCGGGCGGCGATGCGCAGGGCGACGGCCTTCTTGTCGGTCTCGTCGGCCACGTACAGGACGTGGTGCTCCATCGTCGTCACGGCGCCCGCGGACGGGTCGACCGAGTGCACGACCGGGTCGTCGAGGAACATCCGGACCAGGCGGTCGATGTTCTTGTCGAGCGTCGCGGAGAAGAGCATCGTCTGGCCGCCCTGCTCCACCTGCTTCAGGAGCGCGGTGACCTGCGGCATGAAGCCCATGTCGGCCATCTGGTCGGCCTCGTCGAGGACCGTCGTGCGCACCTGCGAGAGGTTGGCGTCGCCGCGCTCGATGAGGTCCTTGAGACGTCCGGGCGTCGCCACCATGATCTCGGCGCCGCGGCGCAGCGTGCCCGCCTGCTTGGCGATGGAGAGGCCGCCGACGACCGTCGACATGCGCAGGTTCACGGCGGTGGCGTACGGCGTGAGGGCGTCCGTCACCTGCTGCGCGAGCTCACGCGTGGGGACCAGGACCAGGGCGAGCGGAGAGCGCGGCTCGGCGCGGCGGCCCGCGGTGCGGGCAAGCAGCGCGAGGCCGAAGGCGAGGGTCTTGCCGGAGCCGGTGCGACCGCGGCCGAGGATGTCGCGGCCCGCGAGGGAGTTGGGCAGGGTGGCGGCCTGGATCGGGAAGGGCTCGGTCACGCCCTGCGCGGCCAGCGTCTTGAGGAGAGCTTCGGGCATGTCCAGGTCGGCGAACGCCTCGACCGCGGGCAGTGCGGGCGTGATGCTCTCGGGCAGCGCGAACTCACCCTGTACGGGCCTCGCCTTGGGCCGGCCCGGCTTCTTCGCGGCACCCCTCGCCTGGCCGCCGCCGGTCACCGGGGCCTTTCCGCGTGCGTTCGTGGAGCGCCTGCGGGCAGGACGCGCAGGGCGTTCGGAGCGATTCATACGGAAATGCCTTCCTGGGCCTGGTGACAGCACAAGCCGAGGCCCGCACCACTGACGGTGCGGGCCTCGGCTATGAGGTTCGCGTGCTAAGACGTTCAGGCCTGAACGATGTTCTCGGCCTGCAGGCCCTTCTGGCCCTGCGTGACGTCGAAGGAGACCTTCTGGCCCTCGAGGAGCTCACGGAAGCCCGAGGACGCGATGTTCGAGTAGTGGGCGAAGACGTCGGGGCCGCCGCCGTCCTGCTCGATGAAGCCGAAGCCCTTTTCCGAGTTGAACCAC
>NZ_JBNNJZ010000366.1:0-8425 GCF_050270335.1 Streptomyces sp. NPDC059900 | reverse complement strand
ACATTGCGACTGGAGCCGAACTGCGCCGCCAGCTCGCGCTCGGAGGGCAGCTTGGCCCCCACCGCGATCTCACCGGAACGGATCTCGTGCTCCAGCTGACGCGCGATCCGCTCCGTCAGCAGACCGCGCTCGGCGGGTTCGGATAGGCGACCCGGCTGTGCGGAATCCGGCGGCTGCGAGGAAGCGGACGACTGCATCCCCGCAGCGTACAACCCACCCCAGAACGTTGATCACCACATGCGGGGCGGCACGCCTCACGTCGCGGGGGCGGGGGCAGAGGCTCAGGAGGAACGTTCTGCCGCCGGGAAGGTCTCATAGGACCGTTCGAAAAACTTGGCCAACTGTACGTCCCGATCGGAAATCCGGTGATCGATATCCCAGGTGCTCAGGAAGATACGCACGGTGCGCCAAATGTTCTCCCACGTCGGGTGGTGATTCATGATGTCGCACCCTGCGACGGTGGAATGCATGAAGGAAACCGCACCTTCAAAGGTATGGAAGCGGTACTCCCGGTACAGACCGATCAGTTCGCGTTCGGAGCCCTCGCCACGGGTCGATGTGATCTCACTCCGCCGCCGCTGCACGCTCCACTGACTCAGAACCCCCCGAAGGGCTATGCCGATCTTTTCTTCGCTCAGGGGGTCCGGCAGCTCAGGGGCGGGACGAGGGTAGAGGCCGCCGCTCCGGCCCGGTGTCGAACCCTGCAGCAAATAGATCAAGTGCTTCACGATCAAGGCGACGTCAGCGGCATCGCGGAGTTTCATGGCCTGCCGTGACGAAAGTTCCGAGATCGACTGCGGGAGGGCGTCAGACGGAGGCATCGTGGCCTCGTGGGTGAGGATCGGGACAACATGCTTGCCCGCATTCAACGATTCCTCGATCTCCCGACGGACCCAGTCATCCTGTAGGTCGATCCTGCGTCGCGCCCACTCGTCGGAAGCCGTCATCCAGTTCGGCCCGATGACCACGAGAACGGCTGACGCGTTGTCCAGCGCCTGATGCAGTCGCTCGGGCCAGACTGCCCCCGGTTCCACTCCCGACGTATCGAGGAAAACGGATGCGCCGCCCAACTGTTCGTTCAGCTCCCTCTCGAGCAGCCAAGCCTCGCCCGCGGCGTCCTCCCTGCGATAACTGATGAAGATCTGTTCCATGCGACTGGCTCCCAGATAGCCTGGATTTCACCCTACTCAAGACGCAGGTGGGCGATACCGCGTTCGCAGACCGGCTGCTGTCCGGATGGTCTTGAGGGCGTGATCGGGTCCGGCCGCGGCAGCGGGTACAGTCCCCCCGCGAGCCGATCGGAGCCGGGGGGCAGCGTGAACAGCTCAGTGAGTCAGATCGTGATCGCGGTGCTGGGGATCGGCGGCACGCTTGCGGCCGCCGTCATCACACAGCGCAGCGCCGATCGTGCCAGGGCCCGCGAACTGGAGCACACCAGGCAACTCCAGCAGGACGAGCGCGAGTACAACACCCGCCAGGCCCGGCTCGAGGCACGGCGCACGTGCTACGCCACGCTCAGCGCGGGTACGCGCGACCTGGCGAACGTGATGACGAGGGTCCTGCATGCCCTGGAAAGCGACGAGGTGACCGAGGAGCTGCGGTCCGATCTGGAACGGGCGCGCCGTGAGCACCGTATGCGTCACGCCGAGGCCCAGATGGTGCTGCCCGACTCCGTGGCGACGGCGGCCAGCACCGCCAACCGGCATCTCGGCGATCTCTACGGCCTGCTCATGCGGCTGGACGCGGGCAGGACGCGGCGGGGAGAGGACCTGGCTGCCGCGCGGGAGAGCCTGGACGCGCTGTGGGATCCCCTGTGGAGGATGCGGCACATCATGCGAGCCGACCTCGGGATCACGGAACCCGACCAGGCTCTTTAGGGCCAGTACCGCCTTGCAGCCGGCTACTCCAGCGATCTTGCACGCGGTTGTCGGCAGCGTGTAAGAAGCCTGACGGACTGACCATCGGGCAACGACCCCCGCCTCGCGAGACAACGCGGTGGTGTAGCGAGAGGACCCACCGACGTGAACAGAACAGCGAGACGCGGGCCCCTCTCCCGGCGGCACGCGAGACCGGTCCTGAGTACCGCCGCGCTGGTGCTGTCGGTCGGCGCCGGGCTGACGGCCGACTGCTCGTTCTCCCCTGACGACAGCTACGCGTCCGCTGGCTCTGCCGACTGCGCCGCAGTAGCGGCCGAAGCCCTCGTCCGCGCCAGGGCCGACCTGGAATCCAAAGCCGTCACCCCTCCCGACGGAACTCTCACCCAGGACATATGGAGCGTTCCGGCAGGGTGCGGCGATGAGCTGGATCGCGTGGATGCCGTCCTCGAAGAAGAGCGCATGAAGCTGGTGACCTGGGATGTGCGGGTTGACCGAAGCCGTTTCTACATCGTCGAGCAAGGCCCCGAACCCGCTCTTCCGGAACCGGACTACCTTGCCAAGAAGGTAAAGCGCCACCCCGGCCAGATCACTGTTCCGAGTCCGGCGCGGTACCACGTCGCCCGCGTCGCGCTGAAGCTCGCCGACCGGGCCGCGGCCCCGAAGGAGGGTGACTGGCAGCTCCTGTCGGCGTCGGACTACCGCCCGGTCCACAAAGGGCACATCACCGTCAGCGATGGCGGATACCCCCTCGCGGGGATATCGGCCAGCATGGACCTGAAGCCTTCGGAGCTGCACCTCGACCCCGCCAAGGGCTACCGCGTCCACATCTACGCTTCCGGCCGCGACGACTCGGCGAAACGCCGCTCGGCTGCTGCCGAGGCTGATGACTCGATGAAGATGATGGCAGGCCCGGAGCGGTATTACGTCGTCTTCGTGCCGCTCGACAAGCTCGACAAGTAGGAGGCCGGGCGCATCAGGCCCCGGATGCCGGTCGCCAGCGCCCACGCCAGGAGAGGGAATGCCGCCACCCTCTCCATGCCCCCCATGCCGAGCCCGAGGTAGTGGCGGGAGAGGAACAGTCCAAGGGCCACGAGCGCGATCACCCCCAACAGGCTGGTCGCCCGGCGCAGCGGACGGGGAACGGCCCCCGAGCAGCCAAGTCCCGCCAGGCAGAGGCCGATGTTGCCCAGACCCATGATGAGCAATGCACCCAGGACGTGCTGGTTCTCGTTGACGTCCGCAGGGGCAAGGCCCGCCAGGATGAAACCCACTCCGCCGGCGCCGAGCAGCAGGCGGGCCGTCGTCGCGGCCGCGCCTCTGCGCCACAGCCCTGCACCGGTCAGGACCACCCCCACGACGAGCAACGCCCCCAAGACGACGAACGCCCCGTTCATCAGGCCGTGTTCGGGAGAGCACACATAACGGGACTCGGGATCGGCCTGCAGGGCGCAGTGGGCATTGCCCAGGTCACTGATGTTGTACCGCGCCCAGCTGTACGGTTTCGCCCAGGCCGATTCGGCTATCGCGTGGATGACGAAGAACTGCACGACACCCACGATCCACGCCGCGTACCCGATCCACGCCGCGTACCCGATCCTCGCCGCGTACCCGGTCCGCGCCGCATACCCGGTCCGCGCCTTCACCTTCGCACCCTTTGTGCGCTCAATTTCCATGCCCACAGCGGATCATGAGGCGCTCTGCCCCGGCACTCCGACGGCCACCCGGCCCCGGGTGGGGAAAGCCCCACGGGGAAAACCCCCGGCAGGCCCTCAGAGTCTGCGCGAGACATCCAGCGCCGCCTGCTGCACGGCCGGCGCGAAGGTGCTGAGTTGGTCCTCCGCGACGAGGAAGGTGAGGGCGGAGACCGAGACCGCCCCGACCGGGGTTCCGTCGGCGTCGAGCACGGGGGCGGCGATCGAGCAGATGGAGTCGTCCGACTCCTCGTAGTCGGTGGCGTAGCCGTCGGTGCGGATGCGGGCCAGTTCCTCGGCGAGGGCCGCGCGGTCGGTGTGGGTGCGGGGCGTGCGGGCGGGCAGTCCGGTGCGGTCGAGGATGGCGTCCGCCTCGCTCTGCGGCAGGTGCGCGAGCAGCGCCTTGCCCGCGGCCGAGGTGTGCAGCGGCAGCGGGGTGCCGATGTCGCTGGCGATGCGGTAGGCGTGGCCCGGGTCGACCTTGTGGGTGTACGTGGCGTAGTCGCCGCTGGGCACGGCCAAGTGGACGGTCTGGCCCAGGCGTTGCTGGAGCGCGCGCAGCACCGCGTCGATGCCCACGGCGTCATCGGCGAGGACCAGGGCGGACAGGGCCCGGAGTTGGTTGCCGCTGCCGTAGCGGCCCTCGCCGTCGGCCGCCGCATACCCCTCCTCGATCAGGATCGCGAGGACGCGGTGCGTGGTGGCCTTGGGCACCCCCGAGCTCTCGGCGATCTCCCCGAGGCGGTGCGGCCCGTCCGGCCGGGCCAGCGCGTGCAGGACCCGCAGCGCCTTGGCGACGGAATTAACGGGCTTGCTGCCATCCATTGACCCTCCGGAAGAGCGCGGGCTATGTTGCCAATCGGTCCGTACAGCGGAACGCCATTCTACTCTACGGAACGCTTGCCTGTCCTTCGGCCGTGCCGCACCCACGGGTCGCCTCGCGCCGGACGCTCCACGCATCTATCTCATGCTCGGGAAAGGCGGCCGTCCATGGCTGAACACGGGGCAACAGCCCCGCACCGACAACGATTCGATCTCGTGGTGTCGGGCGGACTCCTTGCCGACCCGCTGCGCGAGACTCCCGAGCCGGGCGACATCGCCGTACAGGACGGCCGGATCGCGCAGATCGCCCCGGCCGGAACCCTCCTCGGCGAGGAGCGGCTCGACGCCTCCGGCCTGCTGGTCGCGCCGGGACTGATCGACCTGCACACGCACGTCTATGCCCCCCGCACCTACCTGGGCGCTCCCGCCGACACGATCGGTGTGCGCCAGGGCGTCACCACCGTGGTGGATGCGGGCAGTTGCGGCAGCGACGACTTCTCCGACTTCACGGACAACGTTGTCCGACCAGCGGTGACGCGGGTACTGAACTGGCTGAACATCTCCCGCCACGGCCTGGTCCACGGACCGCGGGAGCTCTCGCACGGGCCCGGCGACGTGGACGAGGCGGCCACCGAGAAGGCGCTGCGCGACCACCCGGACCAGATCCGCGGCATCAAGGTCCGGATGAGTTCGTCCGTCCTCGGCGACAGCGGGCTGGCCCCGCTGCGGTCCGCCAAGCGGGTCGCCGAGCGGGTGGGCCGACCGGTCATGGTGCACGTGGGCAACGAACCACCGGTGCTGGGTGACGTCCTTGACCTGCTCGGCGCGGGCGACGTCGTCACGCACGCCTTCCACGGCAAGCCCGGCGGCCTCTTCGGCAGCGAACGCCAGGCACGGGCGGCAATCGCACGCGGCGTGCGCCTCGACATCGGCCACGGCAGCGCCAGCCTGTCCTTCGCCACCGCGGAACGGGCGCTGGCCGCCGGGTTCACCCCGTACACGATCAGTACGGATCTGCACGCGCGCAGCCTCGAAGGACCCGTGCACTCACTGGCCACCACCCTCGACAAACTCCTTGCCCTGGGCATGACGCCGCACCAAGTGATCCGCTGCGCGACCCTGCACGCCGCTGATGTGCTCGGTCTTTCAGACGAGTTGGGCACCCTGCGCCCGGGCTCCGCCGCCGATCTGACCCTGCTCCGGCAGCGGCAGGGGCCGGTGACGCTGACCGATGCCGGGGGCGCCACGCGCAGCGGCGACACCCGCCTGGAACCGGTGGCGGCCGTGCGCGCGGGCCGCATCCACCCGGTGGCAGCCGGCCCCGCGTGAAACCACCGGCACAGGCCGCAGCGCACCGACGACAGGCACCACCGGAAGGCCCATGAAGTGAGCACCCCCCTGATCGAGCGGCTGGCCGAGGCGGTACGGGACACCGACCACCCCGTCACCGGAACGGACCGCACCGAACTGCAAGCGTTCCTGCCGCTCACCGGTCGCTACGCGCAGTCCAGCGGCATCGTCTTCGACGACACCCGCGCGCTCGCCCTGGCCGTACACGCACTGGCGTTCGTACGCAGGGTCCGCACCGCCGAGCACCTGGACGCGCTCGACCCCCAACTCGCCGCCGAGGTGGCCCCCGGACGCATGACGGCCGTGCGCCGCCTCATCGACAGCTACTGCACCCCGCGGCAGTTCGCCGCGCGCGACACCGAAGTCCTGCTGCTGGCCCTGCACTTCGAGGCGGCGGCACAGCTGCAGCACGAATCCGACCAGCAGGCAGGAACGACACCGGCATGACTGACACCCGCATGACCGGCACGGGCATGACCGACACACCAGGGAGCACCGCCATGACAGTGAAGATCGTGATCGGACACCGGCTCGGCAAGGGCAACGCGGTCGCCGACGGCGTACGCGCCGCGGGCGGCGAACCCGTCGTCATCCCCGGCCCCGGCGCCGACATGAAGGTGGGCGACGTGATGGCCGCCGAAAACGCCGACCTGGGCATCTCCTTCTGCGGCAGCGGCGGCGCGGGAGCCGTCACCGCCAAGGCCAAGTACGGGCACGAGATCGAGTTCGGCATGCGCTCGGCGCAGGCCGGCGTGACCGCCGTCGAACAGGGCCGCACCGTCCTCGGCTTCGGCTTCCTCGACAGCGAGGAACTGGGCTTCAAGGTCACCGAGGCGCTCCTGAAGAAGCTGGGGAGGACCGCGTGAAGCAGTCCCGCCACACACTGCGCCTCACCGGTACGGGGCCCACCCGCGAGAAGGCCTTCGCCACCGCCATCGGACAGGTCCAGTCGGCGGTGGGCAAGCGGACCGAAGGGGTCTGCTTCCGGGTGGAGCCACTTGAGCTCGAGGTGCTCTCCTCCGCCGAACACCGCTGGACCGAGCGGTTTTTGGGGCTGCTCTTCCCGCGCACCCGCCGGCGCTTCGAGATCACCCTGCGCGTCGAGGTGCAGGTGGCCTTTCTCGATCTGGATGCCGTCGACTTCACGGTGCGCGAGGAGCGGCTCTCCCCGCTCCAGCACGCCCTGCACATGAGGTGACCCGATGAACGAAACCCTCGTCGTCCTGTTGCAGTCCCTGGTCATCGGCGGCCTCATCGGCTTCGGCGCGAGCGCCGGCGTGGCCCGCATGTTCCACGCGCCCAAGGTCCAGGGCATGGGCGCCTTCCGTACCCTGGGCGAGCTCAACGCCTGCCAGAACGACCCCGTCGCGCACTTCTCCTTCGGCCTGGGCTTCCTGTTCAACGCCTGGTCGAGCACGGTCGGCACCGGAGCCCTGACCGGGGACGTCGACCACCGCATCGTGCCGCACTGGACGGCCGCGGTCACCATGGCCAAGAACCGCAACCTCGACCAGACCCTGCACAACCCCCGGCGGATGGCCCTCACCGGCACCGTCGTCGGCATGGTCCTGATCGCGCTGCTCAACACGACGGCGGCCTCGATCCCGCACTCTTTGCAGGATGTCGCCGCCAAGGTCCTGGGGCCCGCCTCGGAATGGCTCATCAATCCGGTGATGCCCATCATCTTCTGGATGGCCGCCGTCGACGCGGGCCGCCGCACCGGAGCCTGGGGCACCGTCCTGGGCGGGCTCGGTCATCTGGTGATGGGCAACGCGGTGCCGGGCATCGTGCTCGGCATCGTCATCGGCAAGGGCGTCGACGACCTGGGCTGGACCAAGGTCACCAAGTCCCTCGCCGGGGCGGTCATCATCCTGTTCGCCGCCAGCACCGTCCTGCGCGGTGCGGACATCACCCTGCTGCAGCAGCTGAAGGTCGACATCCCGCACTGGCTCTGGCAGTTCCACGACGTGACCGGCACCAAGCCCCAGTGAGGCAGGCAGCGCCATGACCGACACATCGACCGCCGCCGCGGGCGACATACCCGCACGCGGCTCCGACACCACCGACCCATCGGCCGGCGGGAAGCCGGAGAAGCCCGGCTTTTTGACCAGGGTTCCGGGAGAAGGCAGCTTCTGGCTCTCCGAGTGGGCTTTCCCCGTCTTCGTCGCCTGCCTGGCCGCGGGGATCTTCACCGGCACACACCTCTATTACGTCTACCACACTGGTGTCTTCAACGAAGTCGCCGTCGTCTCCATGCTCAAGGCCGGTATGGAGGGCGGCAGTTACGGCGCCGCGGCCGCCTTCGGCGCGGGCTTCCTGTTCGCCCGGATCATCGAGGGCCCCATGGTCGGCATCCTCGACATCGGCGGTTCCCTGCAGACCGGCGTGGGCATCGGCATCCCCGCGATGATGCTGTCCGCCGGGTTCACCGCGCCGCTCGAACACTTCTGGCTGGCGATCCCCGTCGGCGCCGTGCTCGGTGCCCTGATCGGCGTCGCCATCCTCGCCATCCGCCGGGCCACCGTGAACTCCACCGGCGGCACCTCCACCTTCGGCGCCGACGTGATGATGGGCGCGGGCAACTCCGCGGGCCGCTATCTGGGCCCGCTGGTCATCATCTCCGCCGCCACCGCCTCCCTGCCCGTCGGCCTCGGCTCGACCATCGGCGCCGCGCTGTTCTACAAG
>NZ_JBNNJZ010000365.1:0-8433 GCF_050270335.1 Streptomyces sp. NPDC059900 | reverse complement strand
AAGTTCAACAGACTATACGGCTCCGGGAAGTCGAAAATGGAGACACAGGTGCTCGCCGAGGTCGTACGCGGCCACCTCGGGCTAGAGCCGGAAGAACCCTCCGAAGAGGACGAGGGAACGGAGTTCGAGATCGACGTGCGGGACGCGGCCGGGGTCGAATCCTTCGACCGGCTCGTGCGGGTCGACCAGCGGCCCATCGGCCGCACGCCCCGCTCCAACCTGGCCACGTACACCGGGATGTTCGACGCCGTACGCAAGCTGTACGCGGCGACGAACGAGGCGAAGGCGCGCGGCTACACCCCCGGCCGCTTCTCCTTCAACGTGCCCGACGGGCGGTGCGAGACCTGCCAGGGCGAGGGGTTCGTCGCGGTCGAGTTGCTCTTCCTGCCCGGCACGTACGCCCCGTGCCCGGCGTGCCGGGGTGCGCGGTACAACGCCGAGACACTCGAAGTGACGTATCGCGGCAGGACCGTCGCGGAGGTGCTCGGGATGACCGTCGACGAGGCCGCCGTGTTCCTCGCGGAGGTCCCCGCCGCGTCCCGCAGCCTCGAAACGCTCCGGGAAGTGGGGCTCGGATACCTGCGCCTGGGCCAGCCCGCGACGGAACTCAGCGGCGGTGAGGCCCAGCGCATCAAGCTCGCCACCGAACTCCAGCGGGCCCGGCGCGGCCACGCGCTCTACCTGCTCGACGAGCCGACGGCGGGCCTGCACCCCGCGGACATCGCGTTGCTGCTGGGACAGCTGCACCAACTCGTGGACGCTGACAACACGGTCGTCCTGGTCGAGCACGACCTCGACACGATCGCCACCGCCGACTGGGTCATCGACCTCGGCCCCGGCGGCGGTGACGCGGGCGGCCGGGTGGTGGCCACCGGCACACCCGCCAAGGTCGCCCGCTCGAAGCGCAGCGCCACCGCCCCCTATCTGGCGCCGCGGCTAGCGGGGTCCTGAGCGGCCTCGCCGCTCAGCGCGCGAGGGAGACGGCGAACGGACGGACGCCGGTGCGGCGCAGCACGTGCGGGACCAGCAGGACGAGTGCTTCGGTGGCACGGGCCGTGGTGATATCGCCGAGATCCTCGATCACCGAAGGACCTCTCACCCCGGCCGCTACGCCGCGGCCGGAACACATCACCGTCTCCCGGCGCGGGCGCCTGCGCGACCCGGTCGACGACGCCCTGGCCGCACTCGGCCTCGAACGCCGGGTCATCGCCACGACAACGACCGCGCCTGGCTGCGCACACAGGCCGGTTCGGCCCTGCAAGGCGTACTCGACAGATGAGTTCCGGTCGCCTCGCCGGTCTGCTCTGGCGACTGCCGCGGCGCGTCGTACGACGCTGCCCGGCACCGGACACCACGGAGGACACCATGACGACCACTCCGGACGACTCGACCACCGCACTGCCCGGCCGCCCGCCCATCGTCGACCTGGCCACCTGGCAGGCCGCCCGTGACGAGCTCCTGGTCCGCGAGAAGGCCCATACCCGTGAGGGCGACGCTCTTTCCGCGGCCCGCCGACGGCTGCCGATGGTGGAGTTCGACGGAACGGTCGAGGTCGTCGGGCCCGACGGCCGAGTCCCGTTCCTCGACCTGTTCCAGGGCCGCGACGAGCTCGTCGTCTACCAGCACATGTGGTACGACGGGGCGCCGCACCAGGGCCAGTGCGAAGGCTGCACCACCACGGCCTGGCACTTGCGGGACGCGGTCTACCTCAACGCCCGCGGCGTCTCCTTCGCCGTACTGACCACGGGCCGGTGGGACGAGGTGGCCGCCTTCGTCGAGTTCATGGGCTACACCCAGCCCTGGTACTCGGTACGCGACGTGGCCGCGCCGGTCGGCGGCGACATGGGTTACCTCACCAGCTTCCTGCGCGACGGCGACCGCACGTTCCTCACCTACTCCACGACGGGCCGCGGCAACGAGCCGGTCAACGCATCCCTCGCCCTGCTCGACAGGACGCCCTACGGCCGCGGCGAGGCGTGGGAGGACAACCCCGAGGGCCGGCCCAAGGGCCAGAACGCGTGCTGGACTTGGCGCACGGACGCCGACGGGAACGCCACCTGGGGCCCGACCGGCCGCCCCACCCCGCAGTGGACCCGCCCCGGCGCAACCCCCGCAAAAACCCTCGGCCGACGGGGACCGCACCACTGACGCGGCACGGATCCCGCCCTTGCGTGCTGCCGGCAGGCCCGGCAGCACGCTTTCACGCGTGCACGCGGGCCGCGATTCCCTCGATGAAGATGTCCAGCGAGAAGTCGAACAGCGCGTCCGGAGTGCCGGGCTCCAGGTCGCTGACGCGGCTCAGGTGCGGCAGCTGCGCCTCCGTCGCCGACTCCAGCCAGGGCGGCGGCAGTCGGCGGAGGTCCCTGGGGTCCAGGTGTGCGGGCGGGCGGTCGTACAGGGCGTCCTGGAACTCCACGAACCCCACGACGAGCCGGATCGCCTCCATGCAGGCGCGGTAGGCGTCCGCCAGGGACAGCCCCACACCCTCGAAGAACCCGATCATCGTGTCCACGTTCCGCAGCATCGCCGGATGCCGTGCCATGGTGACGTTCTCGCGCAGGGCCAGCGTCGTCATGCCGGGATGGCGCCGGTAGTGCGCGCGCAGGTCCCGGCAGAAGCCCCGCAGACTCTCCCGCCACCGGTCCGGGCCGGCGTCCAGTTCCGGTGGCCGCCAGTCGGCCTCGAACAACTCGGCGGCCAGCGTGATCAGGTCGCGCCGGTCCTCGACGTAGTTGTACAGCGCGCGGGGTGAGACGCCCAGGTCCAGGGCGAGCGAACGCATCGTCAGCTCGGCAGGGCCCCGGCTCCCCAGGAAGTCCAGCGCCGCCCGCCCGACCGACTCGCGGGTGAGCGTGGCGCGGCCCTTGCGGTGGGTCGGCCGCCGCCGGGCCGGAGTGTCGCTGCTCATCGCCATGAAGGCTAGCAAGCACCGAGCGGCCCGGGGCCGGCCGGACCCATTGAACTTCACACATGTTGACTTTAAGGATTCCGGACGCCAGGGTTTCCCCGGTAAGGCTCGCCTAACTCCCCCTGGAGACGCCTGTGCGCCCGTCCCGTCTCGCCATGGACCTCACCCCGCTGCGCGACAGCCGCGACTTCCGGCTGCTCTTCGCGGGGTTCGTCGCAGCCCTGTTCGGCACGCTCATGACCAGCGTGGCGGTGGCCGTGCAGGTCTACGACCTCACCGGGTCGGCCACTCACATCGGCCTGGTCAGCCTCGCGCGTGCGTTACCGATGGTGGTCGGCGTGCTGGTGGGCGGCGTGCTGGCGGACCGGTACGACCGGCGGCTGCTGATGTTGGCCACCCGCCTCCCCCTCCCGCTCGTCGCGGCCTCACTAGCCCTCAACGCACTGCTTCCGCAGCCGCATCTGTGGCTCATCTACACCGCCACCGGCCTGACCGGCCTCCTGGCGGGCCTCGGCGGCCCGGCCCTCCTTGCGGCCATACCGGCTCTCGTGGGCACCGAACGCCTGGCCTCCGCAGGCGCGTTGACCTCAGCCGCCGCCCAGCTTTCGGCCCTGCTGGGCCCGGCCGTCGGTGGCTTACTCGTCGCGGGCCCGGGGCTCGCCGCCTGCTACGCGGTCGACGCGGTCGGCCTGTTGGTCTTCTCCGGGGCCCTGGTGTTCGTACGGCCGCTTCCGCCCGCCGTCGCACACGGTGCCAAGGGCGTCCGGCAGGCGTTCACCGCGGTCACCGACGGGGTGCGCTACATCCGTGGCCACCGGCTCATCGTCGGCCTGCTGCTCATCGACGCCGCGGCCATGGTCTTCACCATGCCGCAGGCCCTCTACCCCGTCCTGGCGGACCAGCAGTTCGGCGGCGGCCCCGGCGTGGTGGGACTGCTCTACGCGGCCCCCGCGCTCGGCGCCCTCATCGGCGCGGCCACCAGCGGCTGGACGGGCCGTGCGGGCGGTCACGCCCTGATCTGCGCCGTCCTGCTGTGGGGTCTGTCGCTGACCGGCTTCGGCGCGACCTCACTGCTGCCGCTCGCCCTGGCCCTGCTCGCCCTCGCGGGCCTGGGCGACCTGATCTCCGAGACCCTGCGCTCGGCTCTCCTCCAGCACGGCACCCCGGACGAGCTGCGCGGCCGGGTCAGCAGCCTGTGGATGGTCCAGGCGACCGTCTCAC
This sequence comes from Streptomyces sp. NPDC059900, assembly GCF_050270335.1. Classification (NCBI taxonomy): domain Bacteria; kingdom Bacillati; phylum Actinomycetota; class Actinomycetes; order Kitasatosporales; family Streptomycetaceae; genus Streptomyces; species Streptomyces sp. NPDC059900. The sequence continues at coordinate 4,304 of NZ_JBNNJZ010000365.1, read as the reverse complement.
CCGCCCTGGGCAACGCCGCGGTCGGCTTCCTCGCCGAACTCACCAGCGCCCGTACGGCGGTGATCACCGGCGGCCTCTTCTGCATCGCCGCCACCCTCGCGGTCGCCGCCGCGTTCCCCGCCCTGCGCCGCGCCCGCCTGCCCGGACCACAGAGCCCGCCTTCTCCTGCGTCTTCCACCGCACGGGTCCACGAGCGATGAGTCCGGCCGCCGCCGGCGGTCTGTATCCCTGAGAGATCCCCGAGAGATCCCCGAGAGCCGGCACACCGGCAACCGCATGCGAGGAGAGCATCATGACCGCCACCTACACCTTCGACGTCTTCTCCAGCCTCGACGGCTTCGGCGCCGCCGGCGGGAAGTGGACCGGCTACTGGGGCAAGCAGGGCCCCGAGCTCCTCGACCACCGTCTCGCCCAGTACGGCGAGGAGCAGCGGATGGTTTTCGGGGCCAACACCTATCGGGCGTTCGCACGGATGCTGGCCGCCGGCACCGAGGCGTCCGAGGTGCGCGACCCGTGGGTCACCCGGATGACGAACCTGCCGGCGACGGTGGTGTCGAACACGCTGGAGGGCCCCATCGACTGGACGGACGGGACCGTCGCGAAGGGCGACGCCGTGGACGTCGTCGCACGGCTCAAGGAGGAATCAGAGATGCCGCTGCGCTCGCACGGCAGTCTGTCGATGAACCGGGCGCTGATGGCCGCCGGTCTGGTCGACCGGGTCCAGGTGACGCTCTTCCCGGTGATCACCGGTGAGACCGGCCTCGACCCGATCTTCCGGGGCTCGGCCGACTTCGACCTCGAACTGATCGAACAGACGACGCTGGACGGCCACATCCAGGAGCTGGTCTACCGGCCGACCCTGCATGCCTGAGCCGCTACGCCCCAGCCACCCCTCCCTGCTCACATCCGCGCCCTCCCCCGGCTGTTCACGACAGGATCTCGATGTACCCGTCGGTTCCGTGCACGCGGATCCGCTGGCCGTCCCGGATCAGCCGGGTGGCCTGCGCAACCCCTACGACGGCAGGCAGACCGTACTCCCGTGCGATCACCGCGCCGTGGGTCATCAGGCCGCCCACCTCCGTGACCAGGCCCGTGATGCCGACGAACAGGGGGGACCAACTGGGGTCCGTGTAGGCCGTGACCAGGATGTCGCCCTCTTCGAGGTCGGCCTCCGCCATGTCGAGGATGACGCGGGCCCTGCCCTCGATGGTCCCGGCGGATACGGGGAGGCCGACCAGGGCACCTTCCGGCACGTCCTCGCGCCGGTACGACCCGGCGACGGCCTCGCCGTCCGACGTGAGCACCCGGGGCACCGTGAGCGCCTGGTACGACCGGAACGTTTCCCTGCGCTGCTGGATGAGCCCGGCATCCGCCCGCTGCGCGCGCACCACGTCGCGGAGCTCCTGGAACGTGAGGTAGAAGATGTCCTCCTTCTCCGGCAGCACACCGGCCCGCACGAGGCGCTCGGCCTCGCGCATCAAGGCCTGCTTGTAGACGAAGGAGCGGCTGACGATGCCGTACTTGGGGTACTCCCGGTAGCCGATGAAGGTCCGCAGCCGGTCGATCGTCTCCTTGGTCTCGGCGGCCTTCCGCTCCCCGTCGGGCAGGGCCCGCAGGCGGGTCAGCACGTCCTGCTCCTTCTTCTGCGCCTCCTGCCGCCCTTCCTCGAAGCGCCGCCCGGCGGCGCCCGGCTCGAAGATCCTGACGTTGTCGAGGATCACCGGCAGGAGCGTTTCGGGGCGCTCGCGCCAGCGCGGCCTCGTGATGTCGATCTCGCCGACGCAGCGCATGCCGTACCGGTCGAGGTAGGCCTCGATGGCATCGCGCGCCTCGGTCCCGCCGGCGAGCTTCGCCAGCCCCTCCAGGAAGCCGTCGCCCTCGACGCCCTGGAGGTACGCGACCACCTCCGGATACGGGCGGATCACGTCGGCGACGTCGAGGAGCGCGAGCCCCATCTCCGAGGTGATGTTGTCGGGGGCGGACAGGGTGAGCGTGTCGGCGGCGTTCTTCTCGCCGAGCCATTCCTGGAGGTGGTCGTTGAGCCACCAGGTGGCTTCCATCCCCGCCATGATCGCCTGCATGCTCAGCCGGTCACCGAGGACCCGCTTGTGCTCCGCGAAGGCTTCGAGGAGGAAGTCGAACAGCTCCGGTCCGCTCTTCGTCCGGATGTCGCGTTCCAGGGCGGCGACGGACCTCTCGCTGCGCTCGATCAACTCGGTGACGATGGCCGGATCGGTGGCGATCGGGGCGGGTGCGCCGCCGGCAGGCGCCTTGCCCTGCGGCGGGCCGGAGGGGGCTGCGTCCGGGAGCATCGGGACGAAGTCGCCGCGGTCGAGCACCGTCTCGAGCGCGTCCCTGAACAGCGGATCGCCCTTCCCTACCATGTCCAGGAGACCGGCGCGGCTCGCGGGCGCGGCCAGGCGCGGGGTGACGTCGACGAACAGCCTCCCGCCGGCCTCGTGCATCTCCACCATGGCCGTCAGCTGCCACACGGAGATCCCGAGGGGCTTCATGGCGTCGGTCATCATCTGCTGATGGCCGACGGAGAGGTAGACGTGGTTCTCCTGGTCGCCGGCCGCGGGCACGGGAAACAGCGTGGTGATCGGCCGGCTCTGCACGATCCGGAAGTCGTCGTCGACCAGACACCATTCGATGTCCTGCGGCCGGCCGAAGTGCGCTTCGATCTGCCGCCCCAGCTGCACGAGCCGTACGACCTGCTGGTTCGTCAGGGCCGGCTGTTCCTGCCGCTCCGGGTCGACGGTCACGTGCTGCGTGCCGCCGGCGGGCAGGGCGTAGACGGCGCTCTGTTTGGCGGCGATCACCTCGTCGATGATCTCGCCGTCACGCACCTTGAACACGTCCGGGTTCACCAGGCCCGAGACCAGGGCCTCGCCGAGTCCGAAGCCCGCGTCCACGGTGGCGACCTTCCGGTTGCCCGTGACGGGGTCGGCGGTGAACAGGATGCCGGACGCGTACGGGAGGACCATCTGCTGCACCACCACGGCCATGTGGATCGCCCGGTGGTCGAAGCCGTTCCGCAGCCGGTAGGTCACCGCCCGCTCGGTGAACAGCGAGGCCCAGCACCGGCTGACGTGCCTGAGGACCTCCCGGGGCCCCACGACGTTCAGGTACGTGTCCTGCTGGCCCGCGAAGGAAGCCGTCGGCAGGTCCTCCGCCGTCGCGCTGGAGCGGACGGCATAGGCGGCCTGCTCGCCGAGCCGGGTGACCGCCCCGGTGACCGCCGCCGCGAGGTCGCCGGGGACGGTGATCTCTTCGATGCTGCGGCGGACCTCCGCGCTGAGCGTGCGGATCCCCTCCCGGTCGTCCGGGTTCAGACGCGACAGCGCGACGAGCCGGTCCTCGATCGAGGGCTCTTGCGCCATGACCCGCCTGAAGGCGTCCGTCGTCACGCAGAACCCGCCCGGCACGCGGACACCCTCGATCCTCGACAGCTCCCCCAGGTGTGCGCCCTTGCCGCCGACGACGGCAGCCTGCGTCCCGTCGACCTCGTGGAGATCCAACACGTACTGCTCGCTCACTGCGCTACCTCCGTGGCCTCCGGCCGGACGCGTCGTGCGTCCCGTTTCCGCAGGTTGTGGCCTCGGCCGACGATTCTGCGCCACCACCCGGGCCTTGCCGCAAGCCCCCAAGTGAGCTATACGTTAGGAGTGGCAGGGAGAGCGATCTCCTTGCCTTTCCTTTTGCCCGCCGGGCTCGCCGGGCCCACCGTAATCTCCGCACTCGCCGTGCCTGTCCGAAGTTCACCAGCGGGCGACGAGCTTCTCTTCCCCGCCCCTGTTGCGGTACAGCCAGGTGGTTCCCGGCGCGACAGTCCCGGTCAGATAGCCGACGATCGGCTCCCGCTGCGCCGCGCTGTCCAGTTCACGGAGCAGCTTCAAGGCATCCGGCAGCGGAAAGAAGGCAGCCTGCTGGATCTCGTCGTCCTCGGGTGCGACGTCCCCCGACCACTCGCCGACCTCGAAGGCCGCGGCGAAGGCCGACGGGAACCGCTCGGAGTCGATGTGCACGAGGAACGCGGTCCGCACCGGATCGCCCACCAGCAGTCCGGTCTCCTCGCGCACTTCACGCCGCAGCGCCTCGTGCAGGAGTTCGCCGTCCTCGACCCCACCGCCGGGGAGGGACCACAGGGCCTCGCCGTGGGCGCCCAGGCTCTCGCGCACGAGCAGGATCTCGTTGCCTCTGCGGACCATGCCAATGACCAGCTGCACCCGTGGTTCAGGGGCCTTCGACTCTCCGGCTTCCATGGCGCTGACCGTACGTGGTCCCGGTGGGCGGGGGAGAAG
>NZ_JBNNJZ010000364.1:0-8444 GCF_050270335.1 Streptomyces sp. NPDC059900 | reverse complement strand
CCCCTAAACCTCGGCCCGCAACGCCTTTCCCGGCATAGTCACCGCCGTGAAGCTCGGCGACGTCGCGGCCCAGGTCGAGATCCAGGCAGGTCCGCACCGGCTCGTCTCGCTCCTGACCAGGGAGGCAGTGGAGGAGCTCGGCCTGGAGGTCGGCATGCGGGCGACCGCCCGCGTGAAGTCCACCAGCGTGCACATCGACCGCACCTGACCCCCGGTCCGCACGCCGGGATCCACCACCACGGGCCGGACCGCGCCGCCGGCCTAGTCCCCAAGGAGTTCCACGCTCATGACCGTTGCTCTCAGCGCTCTCAGCCCCGCCAGGCGCCGTACCGCGGCCGCCGTGCTCACGGTCGCCCTCCTCGTCCCGCTCGCCGCCTGCGGCAACGACGACGACAAGGGCGACAGCTCCAAGAAGGCCGCGGGCGACTCCGCGCCGAAGGCCGACCTGACGGTGCTCGCCGCCTCCTCGCTCACCGACGTCTTCGAGACGGCAGGCGCCGCGTACGAGAAGGAGAACCCCGGGACGAAGGTCCACTTCTCCTTCGCCGGTTCCCAGGAACTCGCCGCCCAGGTCAAGCAGGGAGCCCCCGCCGACGCCCTGGTCACCGCCGACACCAAGACCATGGACGGCTTGGGGTCCGACACCGGGACGCCGTCCGTGATCGCCAAGAACCGCCTGGTCATCGCGGTCGGCGAGGGCAACCCGGAGAAGGTCGCCGAGCTGAAGGACCTCTCCGACAGCAAGCTGAAGGTCGTGCTCGCCGCGCCCGAGGTGCCGGTCGGCCGCTACAGCAAGCAGATCCTCGACGACCAGAAGATCGACGTGAAGCCGGTCTCGCAGGAACCCAACGTCCGCGCGGTCCTGAGCAAGGTCGAACTGGGCGAGGCGGACGCCGGGCTCGTCTACAAGACGGACGCCGCCACCGCCACCGGGAAGGTCGACGCGATCAAGATTCCCGACGCCGAGAACGCGATCGCCGAGTACCCCGCGGCCACACTGAAGACCTCGAAGCACGAGGAGGCAGCGGCGGCGTTCGTGAAGTGGCTCTCCACGCCCGCCGCGCAGAAGATCCTGAAGGACGCGGGCTTCGAGAAGCCGTAGCAGCAGGAGCAACAGCAACAGCAGTCACACCCGTAGCCACGGCTTCGTGAAACCGTGGCCGCACCAGCCGAGGTGAGGGGGCCGACCGCCTCCCCGGTCGGGGCGTGCCGGGCCGTCCCCCGGCACGCCCCTGACGCCCCCTCACCTCGCGACACCACCCCGAGCGCACCCCAGGGACCACGATGAAACGCCTGCGCGGCCGGACCTCCGGCCCCCGCACCCCGATCGCCCTGGCGATTCCCGCGCTGCTCGCCATCGCGTTCCTGATGCTGCCGCTGCTCGGGATCCTCGTGCGTACCGAGTGGGGCGACCTCGGCGCCCATCTGACCGGCGAGGGAACGACACAGGCGCTGAAGCTGTCCCTCGTCGTCTCCTTCTGGGCGCTCGGCCTCTCCCTGCTGCTCGGGGTGCCGCTTGCCTGGCTCCTTGCCCGCGTCGACTTTCCCGGCAAGGCGGTCGTACGTTCCCTCGTCCTGCTCCCGATGGTGCTGCCGCCCACCGTGGGCGGCGTCGCCCTGCTGCTCGCCTTCGGGCGGCGCGGACTGCTCGGCCCGTGGCTGGAGGACACCTTCGGGATCACCCTGCCGTTCCACACGTCGGGCGCGGTGATCGCGGCGACCTTCGTGGCGATGCCCTTCCTCGTCATCAGCCTCGAAGGCGCGCTCGGCGGACTGCGCCCCCGTTACGAGGAGACCGCGGCGTCCCTGGGGGCCTCGCCGGTACGGGTGTTCTGTACCGTCACGCTGCCCATGGTCGCCCCCGGGCTCATCGCGGGAGCCGCCCTGACCTGGGCACGCGCCCTGGGTGAGTTCGGCGCGACCATCACCTTCGCGGGCAACCTGCCCGGCAGCACCCAGACCCTGCCGCTCCAGGTGTATCTGCTGCTCCAGGACTCCCCCGAGGCCGCGACGTCCGTGTCGCTGCTGCTGCTCGCCATCGCCATGGCGGTGCTCGTGGCGCTGCGCGGGCGCTGGATGAGCACGCCCGGCAGCCGGCGGGGCGGTCGGTCGGGGCAGCCAGAGCGGTCAGGACAGGTGCCGGACGACTCGGGCGCGCTTGCGCTTGCGGGGGCCGCCGGGGACGGGGCCGTCGCGTCCGGGGGCGTTGCATCGGCCACTGCGGTGACCGAGCCCGCGCCGCCCGCCCCGGAGGAGCGCTGGTCCCTGCACGCCGAGGTCACCGGCTTCAACCGGCTCGCCCTCGACGCAGGACCGGGCACCACCATCGCCGTCGTCGGGCCCAACGGCGCGGGCAAGACCACGCTGCTGCGCGCGCTCCTGGGCCTCACCCCGCGGGCCCACGCCGAGCTCCGTCTCGGCGGCACCGACGTCACCCGGCTGCCGCCGCACCGCCGGCACGTCGCCTGGGTCCCGCAGGACGGCGCCCTGTTCCCGCACATGAGCGCCCTCGCCAACACGGCGTACGGGCCGCGCGCGCTCGGCGTTCCGCGCGCCGAGGCCCGGCGGCGCGCGCAGGAGTGGCTCGACCGGCTCGGCGTCGGGCACCTCGCGCACCGCAGGCCGGCCCAGGTCTCCGGCGGCCAGGCCCAACGGGTGGCACTGGCGCGCGCGTTGGCGGCCCAGCCCCGGCTGCTGCTGCTCGACGAGCCCCTTGCCGCGCTCGACCAGACGACCAGGGCCCGGGTGCGCCACACCCTGCGTACGCACCTCGACACCTTCGGCGGTGTCTGCCTGATCGTCACCCATGACCCCGTCGAGGCGGTGTCCCTCGCCGACCGTGTCCTCGTACTGGACCAGGGGCTCGCCCTCCAGGACGAGACGCCCGCCGAGGTGACGCGGCACCCCCGCTCCCCGTGGGTGGCCAGGATGCTGGGCCGCAACGCCTGGCCCGGCGTCGCGGGACCCGACGGCCTCGCCCTGCCCGGCGGGGGGACCCTTGTGACCGCGGACCCGCTCCCGGCGGGCACCGACGCCCTGGCGATCATCGCCCCGGAGGCGGTCTCCGTGCACCGCGACAAGCCCACCGGCAGCCCCCGCAACGTCTGGCCCGGCACCGTCCGCGAGATCACCGCGAGCGGCAGCCGGCTGCGTCTCCTGATCACCTCGTCCGAGGCCCCCGACCTCGTCGCCGAGATCACCCCGCAGGCCGCGGCGGAGCTCGGCCTCACGGACGGGACACCGGTGTGGACCAGCGTAAAAGCGACCGAGACGACGGTCGTACCGACGTAGCACCTCCGCGCCCGGCCGGGGCCGTCGGGAGGTGTCGGAACCATGCGGCGATCATCACCTTCACCGATCGCTCGTCGCAACGAACTATCGAGTTGTCCAGCGTTTGGAACGACTTCAGTCAACAGTGATCACAGGCACCGTGTCGCCTCGCGCCGCCCCTAAGGTCGGCCCCATGGACGCCAGTTCTGTGACCAGGACGGTCTCCGTCACCCGTATGAATGCCGGGGATCACGCATGCCTCGGGTTCGACGACGACGAATCCCGCTGGGAACTCCGTGCCGCGTACGCCGACATCGGCCTCTCGCGCGGCGAGCAAGTGATCTTCTTCACCGACCCCGCGACCACCCCCGCGCTCGCGGCCGAGGCACTGAGCGGCTGCGGCTTCCGGCTGGGCCCCGCGCTCATGGACGGACGCCTCGTCGTGGTCGACGAGGTACCCGGATACGACCCGGCGACCGGTTTCGACCCCGCCGAACGGGCCCAGATGTGGGTGGAGCTGACGGACAAGGCGCGCCACGGCGGCTTCTCGGGCCTCCGGATCGTCGGTGACATGGGCTGGGCCGCGGCACCGGGTGTCGACCAAGACCTCCTGGTCGAGTACGAGGCCGGCCTCTCGCCGCTCTTCGCGGAGATCGGGTTCACCGCCGTCTGCGAGTACGACCTGCGCAAGTTCGACGAGGGCGTCCTGGACCGGATCCACCGCGCGCATCCCAAACAGGTCCTGCGGCACCTCGGCGCACTGGAGATCACCCGCACCGGAGCCGAACTGCGGATCGCCGGAGACGTCGACATCGCGACACGCGAGGAGTTCGACTCCGCGCTCGCGCACGCCCTGGCCGAGCCCGGACGCCCTCAGGTGCTCGACCTGTCCGAGCTGTGCTTCATGGACATACACGGCGCATCGACGCTGACGCGGCTCGCGGGCACGCTGCCCCGTGACCACCTCCTCGCGGTCCGCTGCTCACCCGCGCAGGGCAAAGTGTTACGGCTCTGCGGAGCCGCCGAAGTATCTCAACTCGTCCTGGGCGAAGGGTGAAGTGATCCGTTCAGTGATCCTCAACCGCGGCATCGGCAACGACGACAACGGCGGTGACCCGGCACTGCACCGGGAGCACGTCAACGACACGCTCGCCCTCACCTCCGCAAGGGCCACCCTGCTCGAACTCCCCTTCACCATGACCGACCTGGCCCGCCTGCGCCTGCTCGTCACCCGTCGCGCCGAGGACGCGGGCCTGTGCGAGCCCCGGCTCAGCGACTTCGTGCTCGCCGTGCACGAGGTCGCGAGCAACGCCGTCGTGCACGGCGGCGGCAAGGGGCGCATCCATCTCGCCCGCACGGACGAGGGGTTGCGCTGCTCCATCGCGGACAGCGGGCCGGGCCTGACCTGCCCGGAGCCGTGCGAGCCGGCCGCTCTCCCCGCACCGGACGAGGCCGAGAACGGCCGGGGACTGTGGCTGGCCCACGCCCTCACGGACGACTGCGAGGTCACGGTCGACGAAAGCGGGACGACGGTGGCGCTGGTGGCGTTCCTGCCCTGAGCGGGTCCGCGGTGCGGTCCTGCCCGTAGCGGTCCTGCCCGTGGCGGTCCTCTCCGTGGCCGTCCGGTCCTGTGCCTCGATGCCCGGCAGGCCCGGCGGGACGGTCACGCGGACGCCCGCTCCACCAGCGTCGGGCGGAACACCATCGACAGCGGCGCGTCGCCCGGCTGTTTGATCCGGCCGAGGAGCAGCCGGGCCATCTCGGCGGCCATCTCCTCCACCGGCTGCCGGACCGTGGTCAGCGCGGGCTCGCAGGACCGGGCGGCCTCACTGTCGTCGAAGCCGACCACCGCCACGTCCTGCGGCAGCCGCCGGCCCGCCCGCAGCAGCGTCTGGAGCGCGCCCTGCGCCATCAGGTCCGAGGCGACGAACACGCCGTCCAGGTCCGGGTGATCGGACAGGAGCCGCCGCATCGCTTCGGCACCGCCCACCCGGGTGAAGTCCGCCTCCGCCCACGGCGCCCCGGTCACGCCGTGCGCGGCCAGCGCGTCACGGAAGCCCTCAAGGCGTTCCCGGGCGGCCGGCATGTCCTGCGGCCCGGCGATGGTGCCGACCCTGCGGCGCCCTCCGGTGACAAGCCGGTCGACGGCCATCCGCGCCCCCGCCCGCTGGTCGACCTCCACGTACGGCAGCGGTACCGTCCCCGCCGGGCGTCCGGCAAGGACCGCGGGCAGCCCGGTCTCCGCGATCAGCCGGGGAAGCGGGTCGGAGGCGTGCGAGGAGACGAGCACCGTGCCGTCCACATGCCCCTGCCGCAGATACGAGAGCAGCTGGCGGCGCGAGGTGTCGTCGTCCACCAGCATCAGGACCATCTGCACCCCGGCCGGGCGCAGCACGTCCAGGAGTCCGCCGACCACCCGCCCGAAGTGGGGGTCGGTGAACATCCGGCCGACGAAGGGAGCCGCCACCGGCCGCCGCTCCTGCTCGGACACCACCAGGGCGATGGAGTCGGTCCGCTGGGTCACCAGGGAGCGGGCCGCCTGGTTGGGCACGTATCCGGTGGCCTCGACGGCCTCCTCCACCTTGCGGCGCAGCTCCGGGTCGACGGTGGGCGCGCCGTTCACGACCCGGGAGACGGTGGCGCGTGACACCCCCGCTGTCCGGGCCACGTCCTCCAACGTCACGGGGCGGGCGGGGCGCAGGGCATCGGGAGTCACGGTGTCTTTATAGCAATCAGTCGGATGCCGGTTCGGATCTCTTTACCTGATGAGGCATCAAGTGCACCGCACATGGACCAGGTTGGCTCGCGTGCCACCCGGGCGGACATTTCCCTCACGTACGAGCTATTGGCGCCAAATTGCCCACACGGGCACCTAGTTGACTTCTCTCCACCGAGTCAGCGCGACATCGTGCGCACCCCCTTGACGCTTCTTGTCTCAGACACAACTATCCAACGCGAGAGAGCGCTCTCTCAGCGATCAACGTTCATGTTCTGAACTCAAACCGAACACATACGGCACCGCTCTGCCCACCCACCCCGGAGCTGTGCCGCCCCCCTCCGGAGCAGTGCCCCCACCCCCTGCTGACAGGAAGACTCGCCATGTCTGAGCACACGCCCACGCCCGCCGCCGGATCGGCCCTCTCCCGCCGCACGGCCCTCGCCGCGGCCCTCGCGGTTCCGGCCACCGGGATGCTCGCCTCCCACGCGGTCGCCGCTCCCGACGCGCCCCCGGCGCAGGCCCCCGCCGCCCGCGGTCCGCAGCCCGCGAACGCCGCCGCCCCGGACTTCGGGCCGAACGTCATCATCTTCGACCCGTCCACCGGGGGCATCCAGGCGAAGCTGGACGAGGTCTTCAAGAAGCAGGAGTCCGCGCAGTTCGGCAAGGCCCGCTACGCCCTGCTTTTCAAGCCCGGCACCTACGGCGGTCTCAACGCCCAGATCGGCTTCTACACCTCGATCATGGGCCTGGGCCTGTCCCCCGACGACACGCACTTCAACGGTGACGTGACCGTCGACGCGGGCTGGTTCAACGGCAACGCCACGCAGAACTTCTGGCGTTCGGCGGAGAACCTCTCCCTCTCCCCGGTCAGCGGCGCCAACCGCTGGGCGGTCTCCCAGGCCGCGCCGTTCCGCCGCATGCACGTGCGCGGCGACCTGAACCTCGCGCCCAACGGCTACGGCTGGGCCAGCGGCGGCTACATCGCCGACAGCCGCATCGACGGCACCGTACAGCCGTACTCCCAGCAGCAGTGGTACACCCGCGACAGCTCGATCGGCGGCTGGCTGAACGCGGTGTGGAACATGGTCTTCTCCGGCGTCGAGGGCGCCCCGGGCGACACCTTCCCCAACCCGCCCTACACGACCCTGAACAACACCCCGTACTCCCGCGAGAAGCCCTTCCTCTACCTCGACGGCGGCGAGTACAAGGTCTTCCTGCCCGCCCTGCGCACCAACGCCCGCGGCACCAGCTGGGGCCGCGGCACCCCGCAGGGGCAGTCACTCTCCCTCTCCGCCTTCTACGTCGCCAAGGAGGGCGACAGCGCGGCCACCCTGAACGCCGCGCTCGACCGTGGGCTCCACCTCCTGCTCACCCCCGGCATCTACCACCTCGACCGGCCGATCCAGGTCAAAAAGGCGAACACCGTCGTCCTCGGCATCGGCTACGCCACCCTCATCCCGGACAACGGCGTGACCGCGGTGAAGACCGCGGACGTGGACGGGGTGCGCCTGGCCGGGTTCCTCGTCGACGCCGGGCCGCAGAACTCCAAGACGCTCGTCGAGGTCGGCCCGTCGGGCGCGAGCGGCTCGCACGTGGGCAACCCGACCACCGTCCAGGACGTGTTCATCCGCATCGGCGGTGCGGGCGCGGGCAAGGCCACCACCAGCATGGTCGTCAACAGCCGGCACACCATCGTCGACCACACCTGGGTCTGGCGTGCCGACCACGGCGACGGCGTCGGCTGGGAGACCAACCGGGCCGACTACGGCGTGGTCGTGAACGGCGCCGACGTCCTTGCCACCGGCCTGTTCGTGGAGCACTTCAACAAGTACGACGTGCAGTGGAACGGCGAGCGCGGACGCACGATCTTCTACCAGAACGAGAAGGCGTACGACGCCCCCAACCAGGCCGCCATCCAGAACGGCAGCATCCGGGGCTACGCCGCGTACAAGGTCGCCGACTCCGTCAACACGCACGAGGGCTGGGGCCTGGGCAGTTACTGCTACTACAACGTCGCTCCGTCCATCGTGCAGGAGCACGGATTCCAGGCCCCGAACAAATCCGGCGTGAAGTTCCACCACCTGCTCGTCGTCTCGCTCGGCGGCAAGGGTCAGTACGCGCACGTCATCAACTCGACGGGCAACCCCACGTCGGGCTCCGACACCGTGCCGTCCCAGGTGGTCCAGTACCCCTGAACCGCCCTCCCCCACCGGCCAGTTCACCCACCCGCAAGGAGAGCAGCATGCACTCCGGCACCCCCCGAAGACAGAGACGCACCCTCGCGCTCACCCCCGTCGTCGCGCTGGCGACGGCCTGCGCCCTCACCCTGCTCACCGGTCTCGCCTCCGCAGCGCCCTCCGACAATCCCGGCACGGTTGCCGCCGCCGCGGCATGGGACACCGACCGCGCGGCCGAGGCGTACTCCGCGAATCCGGCGTCGGCGACCGCGTCCGGC
>NZ_JBNNJZ010000363.1:0-8466 GCF_050270335.1 Streptomyces sp. NPDC059900 | reverse complement strand
GGCCCAGCGCCGCGAGGCCGATCTGGATGAGCCATTCGCCCCAGTCCACGCCGTCGGTGTCCGAGACCCCCAGGCCCGCGGCCACGGCCGTGCCGGCCAAGGCCGCCGCGATGCCGACGACCAGCGTCCAGAGGATGCCGATGTGCTGCCGGCCGGGTACGAAGAAGCGCCCCAGTATCCCGATGACGAGTCCGATGAACACGGCACTGATGAGACCGGAAATCTCCACGCCTGCCCCTTTGTCGGTGTCCTGTCAAACCGCCGGGTTCCCCGGCGCCCGAGGGATAGACGCCGCCGGCCCGTGCCGTCAGCGGGCCGCTGATCTGTCCAGGCGCCTGAGCACGGGCGAGGCCGCCGCACCGTGCACCACCACCGAAAGGAGGACCATGAACGTCACCACCGCCCACAACTCCTCCTCGAACGCGCGCAGGTCTTCCTGCCCCAGCGCATACGCCAGGTAGAAGACGGACCCGATCCCCCGGATGCCGAAGAAGGAGGTCACCGCGCGCTCCTTGCGCGTCGTCCTGCCCCGCAGCTGGCCCATCCAGCCCGTGAGCGGACGGATCACGAGCAGCAGCAGGACGGCCGTCACCGCGCTGCCCCAGGACAGGGCGGACAGACCGCCGCAGGCGATGAACCCCCCGACCAGGAAGAGCACACCGGCCGTGAGCAGCCGCTCCACCTGTTCCATGAAGGTGTGCATCACCACCTGATAGCCGTGGGCGCGTTCGGCGGACCTGATCGCGCAGGCCGTCGTGAACACGGCGAGGAATCCGTAGCCGTGCAGCACTTCCGTGATGCCGTACGAGAGGAAGGTCGCCGCAAGCGCGACAAACCCCTCCCTGTGCTCGGACAGCCGCAGCGCTTCCCAGTTCGCCCGGAAGAACATCCAGCCGAGCAGCCGTCCGATCAGCATGCCGACGGCCACGCCGACCGTGACGCGCAGCTCCACAGCCAGTGGGCCACCCACTCCCCCGACCAGCCCGTCTCGGAGGCGGCGAACATCGCGAGAGCCGCCAGGACCAGCGGGAAGGCCAGGCCGTCGTTCATGCCCGCTTCACCGGTCAGGGCGAAGCGCACCTCGTCCTCGTCGTGCTCGCCCTCGGTCGGCTCGCCCACCCGTACCTCGGCGGCGAGCACGGGGTCGGTCGGTGCGAGCACGGCGCCCATGAGCAGGGCGACGGCCGGCGGCCAGCCGACAAGACCCCGGGCGACGAGGGCGGTGACCACGACGGTCAGCGGCATCGTGATGCACAGCAGGCGCCATGCGGTGGACCAGGATCTGCGGCCGAACGGCCTGTTGATCGCAAGGCCCGCCCCCATCAGGGCCACGATCACGATCACCTCGGTGAGGTGTTCCAACCACGCCCGGTGCTGGTGGGGGTCAAGGTCGGGCAGCCCGGTCGGCAGCAGATAGACGAGGAAGCCCACGGCCAGAAAGACCATCGGCATCGACATGGGCTGCCGCGCCACCAGTCTGGGCAGGACCGCGGCGAGCAGAGCGCCTATCCCCACGCAGGCATATCCGACGTCCCCGGCCGTCACTTCCATCTGCCGCCCCTGTCCTTGTGGTCATCCCCTGCTCGGCCGCCTGTTTCCCGAGTGGGAGCGGTCCGGTGAGGGGTCGTCAGGGCGCCGGGTAGGGCTTCTTGCCGAGCAGCTCGGCCAGGTGGCGGGCGTTGACCGCGAGGGCGTGCGTGGCGGAGGAGACCGAGTCGGGTGTCTCGTCGAGGTCCTGGTAGTCGGTGCCGTGCTTGGCCTCGCCGACCCAGTAGGTGACCGCGTTGGCCGCCAGCGTGAAACCGATGTCGTTGAGTCCCTGGAATACGTCCGCGCTCACCTTGTGGGCGCCGTCCTCATTGCCCACCACGGCCACTGCGGCGACCTTCCCGTACATCAGGGGCCGGCCGTCGTCGCCGGTCTCGGACATGTCCGCGTTCAAACGCTCCAGGACCCGCTGGCAGACGCTGGACGGATGCCCCAGCCAGATCGGCGTGGCGATCAGCAGGATGTCGGCCGCAAGAACCTTCTCGCGCAGGGCCGGCCACGCGTCGCCGTTGCCCAGATCGGCGGCGACGCCGGAGTGGACGTCGTGATCGGCCACCCGGACCGTCTCGACCCCGACGCCCAGCTTGTCGAACTCGGCCATGACCTGATCGGACAGCGCTTGGCTGCTGGATGCCGTGGGCGAGGAATTCAGGGTGCAGACCAAGGACAGCGCACGCATGAGGAGCTCCATTCGTAAGCGACCGGGAGGACCAGGAAGGGGGACGGGCTGGTTGCCCTGTGAGGGGTGCCCACTCATATCAATCCCTAACCAACTGACCGGGAGATCGAATCGCATGACCGGATCTCTTACGGAATTAATGGCGGCGCGGATGCTGCGAATAAGAGGGCAGGGGAAATAAGCCGACTACATACTGTGCGGCCGTTAATGGAATTGCTGATCACGCGTCTCGGTCCACGTACCGCTGGAGCACGTCGCAGCAGTGCTGGAACTCCTCCATGAGGCGGGTGGACTCGACGACGAGAACTCCGTAGGGACGAGCCGGGTCGGCCAGCGGGAGGCCCGCCCGGCTCGCCCCGTCGGCCACGCTGCGGCGGCAGTCCTGTGCCTCGTCGGCCAGCCGGCACATCTGCCGGGCCTGCTCGGCCAGGGAGTCCTCGTCCAGGTCGCCGAGCACCTGGGAGATCCTCGTGAGGGACTCCAGGAAATCGGCGTACACCAGGAGAAAAGCCTGGTCGTCGTACCGGCCTCCCTCCTCCTCGTGCCATTCGTGCAAGCTGCGGGTCAGGGAGGACACCTGGTAGAGCGAGCGCTCAAGGGCGGCGAAGACCGCGCCGTACCCCTCGAAGGAGCGCCGGCCGCGGTGCCTGTTCAGCAGTCGGCGAGGGTTGAAGTAGAGACTCTCCTCCGCGGTGCGGAAGCCGTCCTTGGCCTGGGTGATCAGCCCGCCGGTCTGCTCGGCCCTCCAGCGCCACTGCCGCAGGCTCTCCTCGTCCAACTCGCCGTCGCGCAGCACCGGGTACATGTCGCTCACGAGGTCGCCCAGTGCGGTGGACAGGGAGCGGATCCCGTATTCGGCGCTGCGATAGCGCATCGGCGGGGCCACCGTGACGTTGACGAAGATGCCGATGACGCAGCCGATCAGGACCAGCAGGATGATCTGCCCGAGCTGGGTGACCTTGTCGGTGACCGAAGTGGCAGCGGCATAGGTGGAGAAGGCGAAGAACGCGGCGGTGGCGACCTGCGGCCCCTGGGCGCCGAGTGCGGGCCACCGGCCGATGATCAGGCCTGCGAGGGCGACAAGGACGAACGTCAGCAGGTCAGGGCCGCCCAGGAACCCCAGGGCGGCGACCATCGCCACGCCCGCCGCCACCGCCCCCAGGTAGCGCAGCGACTGGAGCAGGGACTGGTAGACCGTCACCTGCATGATCAGCACCGCGGAGAACGGGGCGAACGCCGGGGACGGGGCGTCGAGCACGTAGTAGGAGACGATCCAGGCCAGTGTCGCGGCCAGCGTGCTCTTGAGAACGAGCAGCAGGGTGTGGCGCTCGTAGCCCGGCGTTCCGCGCGCCCGCAGCCACCACTGCCGGACACGGTCCAGCCATCCCGGGACAGCGGCTTTCGTCCGCTGCCCTCCGCCCTCGCCGGCCATGCACCGACTCCGTTCCGTTCAGCAGGTCTTCGGGCTCAGCCTGGTACCCGGCCAGGCCGTCCGCATGCGGAGCCGGGGCCGTGCGGGCCGCTCAGGACATGCCGAACAGAACGTTGCCGCCGCAATCCACGGGCGGCGAAGACCACGGGAACGGCGCACCGCAGCCCTTACCAGTAATGGTTTCGACCGCCCACCGCGTGACCGACGGAACCCAGAATCCACAGGGCCGCGCCAATGATGACGAGGGCGATCCCAATGGACCACAGGATGGAGATGCCGGCCACCAGGCCGATGATGAGGAGGATGATTCCGAGAATGAACATCTGGCCCTCCGACCCTCAGAATTAATTCAAGTATGCGCCTGTTCGGCGGGGGCGCCAGCGGCCCGCAGACCCGCACATCATGACTATCCGTGACGACGAGCCACCCAGTCGTGCATCCACATCCGTGCTGATCCTGTGCATCTTTGCAGTCAGTGGCATGGAACCCGGACGAGACGTCTCATCTTGCTGAGCAGTGTCTGCGGACTGCGTGATAGCACGGAGTGATCAATTCCAAGGAGACGACGAATCATGGGTATCTTCAGCCGTCGCCAGACCGCGACCCTCGAGCCGACGCCGTCCGTCGGCCCCGGTTCGCCATTCCCCGCGCCCTCCGATGCCGAGCTCGACCCGTCGCTGCGCGCGCTGACCGGGCAGTGGACCATCGACCGCCCGCACAGCCGCATCGGGTTCTCCGTGCGGCACGCGATGGTCACGACGGTGCGAGGTGCCTTCGCCGACTACGACAGCACGCTGTACTTCGACGGCGCCCGGCCCTCCGCGTCGCGGGCCGAGATCGTCATCCGGATCGCCAGTGTCGACACCGGCGTGGAACAGCGGGACACCCACCTCATAGGCGCCGACTTCTTCGACGCGCGCCGCCACCCGGAGATGACGTTCCGCAGCACCTCCACGGTCCACGAGGGCGGCGAGACCTTCCGCATGGCCGGGGAACTGACCATCCGCGGCATCACCCGGCCCGTCGAGCTCCAGCTGGACTACCTCGGCTCGGTCGTGGACCCCTTCGGCTTCGAACGGGCCGGCTTCGACGGCACCACCACCATCGACCGCACCGACTGGGGCCTGGTCTACAACCAGCGCCTGGAACAGGGCGGCGCCATGGTGAGCGAGAAGGTACGGCTCCAGTTCGACATCTCCGCGATCCGGGCCACGGCCACGGAGTAGCCCCACCGGCGACGGCTTGAACGAGGCAGGGGCCCCGCCCCGGAAACGGTTCCGGGCCGGGGCCCCTGCCTCATGCATTCACCGGGCGGGCAGCCGGTGCTCAGTCCTCGCCCTCCAGGTCGCCTTCGGTCTCCAGGTACGCCTGGCGAAGCGCCTCGAGCACCGCCGGGTCGGGCTTGGCCCACATGCCGCGGGACTCGGCCTCAAGAAGCCGCTCGGCGATGCCGTGCAGGGCCCAGGGGTTGGCCTGCTTGAGGAAGTCGCGGTTGGTCGGATCCAGGACGTACGTCTCGGTGAGCTTGTCGTACATCCAGTCGGCGACCACGCCCGTCGTCGCGTCGTACCCGAAGAGGTAGTCGACCGTGGCGGCGAGCTCGAAGGCGCCCTTGTAGCCGTGGCGGCGCATCGCCTCGATCCACTTGGGGTTGACCACGCGGGCGCGGAAGACGCGGGAGGTCTCCTCGACCAGGGTGCGCGTACGGACCGTCTCGGGGCGGGTGGAGTCGCCGATGTACGCCTCGGGGGCACTGCCCTTCAGCGCGCGGACGGTGGCCACCATGCCGCCGTGGTACTGGAAGTAGTCGTCCGAGTCGGCGATGTCGTGCTCGCGGGTGTCGGTGTTCTTCGCCGCGACCTCGATGCGCTTGTACGCGCTCTCCATCTCCTCGCGCGCCGGACGCCCGTCGAGCTCGCGGCCGTAGGCGTAGCCGCCCCACACCGTGTAGACCTCGGCGAGGTCGGCGTCGGTGCGCCAGTCCCGGGAGTCGATGAGCTGGAGCAGGCCCGCGCCGTACGTACCGGGACGGGAGCCGAAGATGCGGGTGGTGGCGCGGCGTTCGTCGCCGTGCGCCGCCAGGTCGGCCTGCGCGTGGGCGCGGACGTAGTTCGCCTCGTCGGACTCTTCGAGCGAGGCCGCCAGGCGGACCGCGTCGTCCAGGAGGCCGATGGTGTGCGGGAAGGCGTCGCGGAAGAAACCGCTGATGCGCAGCGTGACATCGATGCGCGGGCGGCCCAGCTCCTGCGCCGGGATCGCCTCCAGACCCGTGACACGCCGCGACGCGTCGTCCCAGACCGGGCGGATGCCGAGCAGCGCGAGGGCTTCGGCGACGTCGTCGCCTGCGGTGCGCATGGCACTCGTACCCCACAGGGACAGGCCCACCGAGGTCGGCCAGTCGCCGTTGTCGGTGCGGTAGCGCTCCAGGAGCGAGTCGGCCAGGGCCTGGCCGGTCTCCCAGGCGAGCTTCGACGGCACCGCCTTGGGGTCGACGGAGTAGAAGTTGCGGCCGGTCGGCAGGACGTTGACCAGGCCGCGCAGCGGGGAGCCCGAGGGGCCCGCGGGGACGAAGCCGCCCTCCAGGGCGTGCACGGCATGGTCGAGCTCGTCGGTCGTGGCGGCCAGGCGCGGTACGACCTCGCGCACGGCGAAGTCGAGGATGTCGGCGACCGCCTGCGGGTGGCCCGCCGCGACCGTGGCGACCGCCTCCGGCGCCCAGTCGGCGTCCTCCATCGCCTGGACCAGGGCGCGCGCCTGCTCCTCGACCTCGTCGGCGCGGGTGCGGGTGGCCGCCGACTCGTCCAGGCCAAGGGCCTCGCGCAGGCCGGGAAGCGACGCGGTGCCGCCCCAGATCTGGCGGGCGCGCAGGATGGCGAGGACCAGGTTGACGCGGTCGGCGCCGGCCGGGGCGCCGCCCAGGACGTGCAGGCCGTCGCGGATCTGGACGTCCTTGATCTCACAGAGCCAGCCGTCGAGATGCATGATGAACTCGTCGAAGCCCTCGTCCTCGGGGCGGCCTTCGAGCCCCAGGTCGTGGTCGAGCTTGGCGGCCTGGATCAGGGTCCAGATCTGGGCGCGGATCGCGGGCAGCTTCGCCGGGTCCATCGAGGCGATCTGGGCGTGCTCGTCCAGGAGTTGTTCCAGGCGTGCGATGTCGCCGTAGCTGTCGGCGCGGGCCATCGGCGGTACGAGATGGTCCACGAGGGTGGCGTGCACGCGCCGCTTGGCCTGCGTGCCCTCTCCCGGGTCGTTGACCAGGAAGGGGTAGATCAGGGGCAGATCGCCCAGGGCCGCGTCGGGGCCGCATGCCGCCGACAGGCCCGCGTTCTTGCCGGGCAGCCATTCGAGGTTGCCGTGCTTGCCGAGGTGGATCATCGCGTCGGCGCCGAAGCCGTTGTCGTCGGCGGAGGCGGCGATCCAGCGGTAGGCGGCCAAGTAGTGGTGCGAGGGCGGCAGATCGGGGTCGTGGTAGATCGCGATCGGGTTCTCGCCGAAGCCGCGCGGCGGCTGGATGAGGATGAGCAGGTTGCCGCGGCGCAGGGCGGCAAGGACGATGTCGCCCTCCGGGTTCTGTGACCGGTCCACGAACATCTCGCCGGGCGCGGGACCCCAGTGCTCCTCCACGGACTCGCGCAGTTCGGCGGGGAGCGTCGCGAACCAGCGGCGGTAGTCGGCCGCCGGGATACGCACGGGATTGCGGGCCAGCTGCTCCTCGGTGAGCCATTCCTGGTCGTGGCCGCCCGCCTCGATCAGGGCATAGATCAGCTCGTCCCCGTCGCCGGAGACCAGGCCGGGCACCTCCTCGGTGCCGAAGTCGTAGCCCTCCTCCTGGAGCCTGCGCAGCAGGGCGACGGCGCTGGCGGGGGTGGCGAGGCCCACCGCGTTGCCGATCCGCGAGTGCTTGGTCGGATACGCGGAAAGGACGAGCGCGATGCGCTTGTCGGCGGCCGGGATGTGGCGAAGGCGCGCATGCCGTACGGCGATACCGGCGACGCGGGCCGCGCGCTCGGCGTCGGCGACGTAGGCGGGCAGGCCGTCCTCGTCGATCTCCTTGAAGGAGAACGGCACCGTGATCAGACGGCCGTCAAACTCGGGGACCGCGATCTGGCTGGCGGCGTCCAGCGGGGAAACACCCTCGTCGTTGTCCTCCCAGTCGCTGCGCGAGCTGGTGAGGCAGAGCGCCTGGAGGATCGGCACATCGAGGCCGCTGAGGGCGCCCGCGTCCCAGGACTCGTCGTCGCCGCCCGCGGAGGCCTCGGCGGGCCGGGTGCCGCCCGCCGCGAGGACCGTGGTCACGATGGCGTCGGCGGCTCGCAGTTCCTCGATGAGTTCGGCCTCGGGGGTACGCAGCGAGGCGACGTACAGCGGCAGCGGGCGGGCGCCGGCGTCCTCGATCTCCCGGCACAGGGCGTCGATGAAGGCGGTGTTGCCGCTCATGTGGTGGGCGCGGTAGTAGAGCACCGCGACGGTCGGTCCCCCGACCTCACGGGCGGTGCGCTCCAGCGGACCCCACGAGGGCGCGGCGGCGGGCGGTTCGAAGCCGTGACCGGTCAGCAGGACGGTGTCGGAGAGGAACCGGGCCAGCTGTTCCAGGTTGTCCGGGCCGCCGTGGGCCAGGTAGGCGTGGGCCTCGGCGGCCAGGCCGATGGGGACGGTCGAGGCGGCCATCAGCTGGGCGTCAGGGGCCTGTTCGCCGGTGAGGACGACCACCGGGCGCCCGGTGGCGATGACTTGGTCGAGGCCGTCCTGCCAGGCGCGTACGCCGCCCAGGAGACGTACGACGACCAGATCGGTGCCGTCCAGGAGC
>NZ_JBNNJZ010000362.1:0-8466 GCF_050270335.1 Streptomyces sp. NPDC059900 | reverse complement strand
CGTCCGCCGCCTCGTACGCCCACAGGGGCTCTCCGCCCGCGCTCCAGCACCGCAGGCCCGGTTGGCTGAGTTCGTCGTTCCCGAAGACCCCTTCGTCGAAGTAGCCGACCCACAAACGGCCTTCGTGGTCCGTCAGCAACTCCTCTATGGCGTCCCCTGCGCGGAACGCCCACGACTCGCGCCCGAGCGCGTCGAAGACCTGGACATGCTGCTCGGACCTGCGGCTGCGCGCGTCCGCCACGACGAAGCCTCCGTCGGGCAGCGCGTCGATCCGCGGAAAGCGCGCCCGCAGCGCGCTCAACTCCGTCTCGTGGGAACGCCCGTCGGGGCCGACCGTGACGACGGACGCGTCGTACGGCTTCAGCGCGCCGCGCCCGCGGCCGGGCTCGCGCGCGGCGAGAAGCCAGTGCGCCTGCCCGAAGGCGTCGACGGTGCTGTGTGCGATGTGGCGGTCGTGGTGGCGGCGCGGCAGCCGGGCGTACGGGGTCAGTGGTGTCGCCGCTGCGGACGGTACTGCGGGCGGCTTGGCGTGGTGCTGTGCATCGGCCTTTCTGGTCGTCATGTGGAGATCCTGTAGGACACTCCGCTCAAAGAGCCATCCCTTTACCCAGAGGTCCACTTTGGGTGTACTTCTGGTACGGCTCATCCACGCGCAACGCCCCCACGTCCCCTGTGAGCACCTCCGCGAACAGCCATTAAAGGGAGTCGAGTTGAGCAAGGACAGCGTGTACGACTACGTCATCGTCGGTGCCGGCTCCGCGGGATGCGTCCTCGCTTCCCGGCTCTCCGAGGACCCCGCGGTGCGGGTGGCGCTCGTCGAGTCGGGGCCACGCGACCGGAAGCCCGAGATCCGCATTCCGGCGGCCTTCCCGAAGCTGTTCAAGACGCGCTACGACTGGGACTACTCCACCACGAAGCAGTCAGCCCTCGGCGGCCGCGAGCTGTACTGGCCGCGCGGACACACCCTGGGCGGCTCGTCCTCGCTGAACGCCATGATGTGGGTGCGCGGCCACCGCGACGACTACGACGCCTGGGGCGAGGCCGCCGGGCCACAGTGGTCCTACGAAGCGTTCGAGCCCTACTTCCGGCGCGCGGAGCGGTGGACGGGCGGGGCCGGTGCGGACAGTGTGTACGGAACGGAGGGGCCGCTGTGGATCTCCCCGCCCCGCGCCGCCAACCCGTCCACCGCCGCGTTCCTCGACGCCTGCCGCGACGCGGGCCTGCGCGAGCTGCCGGAGCTGAACGAACCCGACCACAGCGGCTTCGCGCTCACCCCGGTCAACCAGCGCCGCGGCCGCCGCTGGAGCGCGGCCGACGGATACCTGAAACCGGCGAGGCGCCGTCGCAACCTGCACGTCCTCACCGAAGCACGCGTGCGCAGACTGGAGTTCGACGGGACACGCGTGGCCGGAGTCATCGCCGACGGTGTTCCCGGCAGACTGATCGCCCGCCGCGAGGTGATCCTCAGCGCGGGCGCCATCGGCTCCCCGCAGCTCTTGCAGGCCTCCGGCGTCGGAGACCCGGACGACCTGGCGAAGGCGGGCATCGAGCCACGCGTCGAGTCCCCGGGCGTGGGCCGCCACCTCCAGGACCACCTCTCCTACGTGGTCACCATGCGCTGCCCGCAGCCCGTCACGCTGACCGGCGCGGACTCCCTGCCCAATGTGGGCCGCTTCCTGCTCGGCGGGCGCGGACCCCTCACGTCGAACGTCGGCGAGGCCGTCGCGTTCATCAAGACGCGGCCCGAACTGACGGCTCCCGACATCGAGTTGATCTACGCGCCGGTCCCCTTCGTCAACCACGGCCTGACCCCGCCCACCGAACACGGCATCACCATCGGCGTGGTGCTGCTCCAGCCGGAGAGCGAGGGCCGCATCACCCCGAAGGGGCCGGGCGTCGGCTCCGCGCCCTACATAGACCCCGGCTATCTGACGGCGGAGGCCGACATCAGCACCCTGGTCGCCGGGGTGCGCCGCGCGGAGGAACTGCTCGCGGGCCGCGCGCTGGCTCCGTACACGGCGGGTCCGATGGGGCCGCATGCCGGCACGGTCGACGACGCGGCGCTCGCCCGGACGATCCGGGGGGCCTGCGAGACGCTCTACCACCCCGTCGGCACCTGCCGGATGGGCAGTGACGAGGGTTCGGTCACCGACCCGGAGCTGCGGCTGCGGGGTGTGACGGCACTGCGGGTCGTGGACGCGTCGGTCATGCCGCGCATCACCCGCGGCCACACGCACGCCCCCACGGTGGCGCTCGCGGAGAAGGCCGCCGAGCTGATCAGGGCGGACGCGCGGAGGTGACGCGGGCAGGGGGGATCTCCTCGGCACACCCGCCGGTCGTATCCTGACCGGCGCACCAGCAGGACGTCCCCGAGGAGCCCCACGTGACCGAGCCGCCGAGCGCCGCCCCGCGCCCCACCCTGGAGGCCGTGGCCGCCCGGGCCGGAGTTTCGAGGGCCACGGTGTCCCGCGTGGTCAACGGCGACGCGGGCGTACGCGAGGTGCTCGCCGAGAAGGTCAGGAAGGCGGTCGACGAGCTCGGCTACGTGCCGAACCGCGCCGCCCGCAGCCTGGTGACCCGCCGCCACGACGCGGTCGCCGTGGTGATCGCCGAGCCGGAGACGCGGGTCTTCGCGGACCCCTTCTTCGCCCTCCAGCTGCGGGGCATCAGCAAGGAGCTGACGTCGCGCGACGTGCAGCTGGTGCTGCTGCTCACGGAGGGCCGCGACGATCACGAGCGGGTCGGCCGCTATCTGTCCGGCGGCCATGTGGACGGCGCCCTCGTCTTCTCCCTGCACCTGGACGATCCGCTGCCCGGCATCATCCAGGGCGCCGGGGTGCCGACGGTGTTCGGCGGCCGGCCGGGATGGCCGGAGGGCACCGTGACCTCTCCGTACGTCGACTGCGACAACCGCGGCGGTGCGCGGGAAGCGGTGCGCCACCTGGTCTCCCTCGGCCGTACCCGCATCGCGCACATCACCGGAGAGCTCGACCAGACGTCGGCGGTGGACCGCCTCGACGGCTTCCGTGACGTCCTGCCGGACGCGGGAGAGCGGTTCGTCGCGCAGGGCGACTTCACCCCGGCGGGCGGCGAGCGGGCGATGCGCGAGCTTCTCGACCGCGTCCCCGACATCGACGCGGTCTTCGCCGCCAACGACCTGACGGCTTCGGGCGCCCTGCGGGTGCTGCGGGAGCGGGGGAGGCGGGTGCCCGAAGATGTCGCCGTGGTGGGCTTCGACGACATGCTGGCGGTGGCCGAGCAGGTGGACCCGCCGCTGACGACGGTGCGCCAGGACATCCAGGAGATGGGCCGCCTGATGGCCCGCATGCTGCTGGCCAAGGGAGAGCTCCCGACGGAGAGCGTGGTCCTGCCGACGAAGCTGGTACGGAGGGGCTCGGCGTAGGGGCACGGCCGTTCCCTCCGCGCGGATCCGGGTCCCTCCGCGCGGATCCGGGTCCCTCCGCGCGGATCTGGATCCCTCCGTGCGGATCCGGGCTCCCCTCCTGCCCTCTGCACGGCTTTCGTGGCCCGTGATCAGCTGCTTATCCCACTAACGGGTGTCCTCGTTCCGCCGCACGGACCACCCGCGTTTTTGTTGTGCGGTGGCCGGGTGAGGCTCGATGCAGCACTTCCCCTCATCCGGAGGTAACACCATGCGCAAGCGCGCAATCCTGGCAGCAGCGGCCTTCGCCGCGGTCACCGTCATCGGCGGGGCCAGCACCGCCGCCGCCGACCCCGGCCCCGGCGCCAACGCCGAGGGCGTGGCCGCGAACTCGCCCGGCGTCCTCAGCGGCAACCTCCTCCAGGTGCCCGTCGACATCCCGGTCAACGTGTGCGGCGACTCCATCAACGTCCTCGGCGCGCTGAACCCGGCCACGGGCAACAGCTGCAAGTAGTTCCTGCCGGAACGGAACGCCGGACCGCCCCGTCGCGACCAGCGCGCGACGGGGCGGTCCTGTTCGGTCGGCCGTGGCGGGGAGGCTACGACCCGACGCTCACCGTCCACCTCCGCGGGTTGCCGTCGTGTGCCGCTCCGGACACGTCGGGCTCACCGTCGGGACGGACGTCGTCGTACGGGAACGCGTATCCGATGGGCGAGTTCGCGTGGACCACCCGGGCCCAGTGGTTGGTCACGTCGCCCTTGTAGTAGTCCCCGGCGCCGGCGCCGTTCGGCTGCTCCGGGTGCGACAGCATGATGCTGCGGTTGAACCCCGCCGCGAGCCGTGCGAGCAGCCCCTTCTTGTCGTCGGGGTCGTCGGGGTTGTTGGCGAAGGGGCCGTGGTTGCAGGTGAAGATGTCCTTCGACGTCGGCTTCGAGAACGTGTGCCCGCCGTTGAAGGTCAGCGTGTCGCCGCTCACCCGGCCGGTGAACACACCCCGGCCGCCCTGGAGGTCGATCTTCAGGTCGGTGCCGCGGTACTTCTCCCACACCTCGTCGATGTAGCCGTCGAACACGTCCCTGAACGGCATCTCGTCAGGGCGGTCGAAGTACGGGGCCATGAGGTTCTGCGGCGAGATGACCCGCAGGGCCTTGCCGTCGTCGCCGCGGATCACCAGGTCGCCCCAGGGCTGCCCGTCCTTGGCCTGCTGGGCGGCGAGGTCGGAGGCGATCTTGTCGACGGCGCCGTCCGGCAGCGGGGCCACCGTGTGCTTCTCGTCCCCCTCCAGGGTCAGGCCGATGGGCAGGGCCGTGACGAGGTCGACGTAGCTGATGTTGGAGTACAGCTGCTCGGTGTTGAAGGTGAATTCGCAGAACGACCAGGTGCGCCCGTAGTTGGGGTCCTCCTTGGTCGCGAAGGCGGGCTCGACCAGCGAGGGACCGGGGTTGAGGAAGAAGTCCAGCTTGTCGTCGCGCACGAAGTAGACGCGCGCGCCGTACATGTGAGGCAGCGTCAGGACCTTGGGCTCCGAACCCGCGGCGCCGAGCGGAATCGCGCAGTCGACGGGCAGCGGGGTCTCGGGGGCCGAAGGGGAGTCGGGACGGTAGACGCCGCCGTCCGGCTTGAGCAGGACCCAGCGGTCGGTGCCCTCCTCGTGTCCGGTGACGTAGGCGTTCACCTTGCCCGGCAACGACTTGTTCTGCAGGGCGATTTCACAGGTCGCGGGGGCTGCCTTGGCGCCGGGGCTGAGGGCGCTTCCCCAGAGGGGGTAGGTGAGGGCTCCGGTGGCACCGGCGGCAGCGGACAGGAACACTCGACGCGATATCACGGAAGAACTCCCGGGATGTGGGGGGATGTTGTGCAGCCGTGGGGGGTGGCTGGCCTTGTGGTGCGACCACTGTTGCGTCGGCGAATTCGGGCGTCAAGAGTTGTGGCTGAGAGCGCTCTCAAAATCCCGTTTCTTTCACAAGATGGCAGCAGGCGCGCACTGTCAGTGCCGGGTGCAAGACTCAGGGGGACGGAAGAGAGATGCGACAAAGGAGTCGATCATGCTCAATAACCGTTATGTCGCGGGAGCCCCCTCGTGGGTCGAACTCGGCACCCCGGACCCGGAAGGCGCCCATGCCTTCTATCGCGCGCTCTTCGGCTGGGAATTCCGCTCGGCCGGCGCCGACTTCGGCGGATACGGCATGTATCAGTCGGACGGCAAGACCGTGGCGGGCGCCATGACCGTCACCGCCGATCAAGCCCCTCCCGCCTGGACGCTCTACTTCAAGACGCCGGACGCCGAGGCGACGGCCAAGGCGGCCGAGCAGGCCGGCGGCAGCACGATGTACGAGGCGATGGACGTGGGCGACCTCGGCCGCATGGCCGTCCTCAGCGACGCCCAGGGGGTCGGCTTCGCCGTGTGGCAGCCGGGCACGCTGAAGGGCCTCGACCTGGTCGACGCCCCGAACAGCCTGTGCTGGACCGAGCTCTACACCCCTGACGTCAACAGCGCCCGGGAGTTCTACGGCTCGGTGTTCGGCTGGGGCACCTCCACCCAGGCCTTCGAGGGCGGTTCGTACACGATGGTGCACCCCGCGGGCGGCACGGAGAACGACATGTTCGGCGGCCTGTGGCCGCTCTCCGACGCCCCGGAGGAAGCCGCGGCCGGGGCGTACTGGACTCCGTACTTCCAGGTGACCGACATAGACGCGGTGCTCGCCAGGGTCGAACCCTCCGGGGGTACGGTCAGGGTGGCACGCATGGACCTGGAGGGCGTCGGCAGCTTCGCCAAGCTCGCGGACCCGTCGGGGGCGCGGTTCGCGCTGATGCAGCCGCAGCCGCAGGCGCCGAGCACCGGCTGAGGGACCCGTGACCGGACGGGGCGGGATATGGGACCGCAATCGGACCCGTCCCGTCCGGTGCATGAGCGGTCCGCCCGCGTTTGGCCCGCGTCCCCCGTGGGGAGGCAGCAGGGGCCCGAAACAGCGCATGTCACGGCGTTGATCGTTCGTTGATCCCTTGTTTCGCGCGCCCTGCAAGCATCGACGGCATGCAGATCCACATGACAGCCGAGCCGGAACTCGCCTGGCAGGAGCAGGCCCTGTGCGCCCAGACGGGATCCGACTTCTTCTTCCCCGAACCCGGCAGCTCCGTGCGCGAGGCCAAGTACATCTGCCAGCTCTGCGAAATGCGCCCGGCCTGCCTGGAGTACGCCCTGGCCCATGACGAGCGGTTCGGCGTCTGGGGCGGCCTCTCCGAGAAGGAGCGGCTCCAGCTCAGGCGTACGTGATCGTGTGCCCCCTCAGGCGTATGTGACCGTGAACCTCCTCGTTCCCGCCGGGATGTGCACGTCGTCCCCCGTCACCGTCAGATCGCGGCCGTCCGCCGTCACCGCCCGCACCGGACCGAACCGGCACGGGTAGACGTACCGCACGCGCTCCGGCGCCCGTGTGATGTCCACGCTGACCTTCCGGTCGCCCGCGTCATGGGTGAGCCGGTAGCCGAACGGCGTGCCGAACAGGTTCGGGGCGTCGGTGACGGCCACCGAAGCGCCGTCCGGCACCCAGTGCGGACGTATGCCCGCAGCGATGTAGAGATGCGGGTCGCGGTCCTCGTCGGCCTCGAAGAAGAGGATGTCGCGGATCAGGAGCAGATACTCCGCCGCGGCCCAGCCGTGCGGCATGTCCCCCATGTACCAGTGGCACGAGGGGACTTCGCGGAAGTCGGAGGCGACGGGGAAGGCGTGCTGCTCGTTCCACGCGCCGAGCGCCACCGCCCGCTCCTCGGACCGCGGCAGCGAAGCGCCCACGATCCAGCCGAGCAGCGCGTCCATCCGGACGGTGTCGCCGGACAGCAGGTAGGCGTGCGCCAGCTGCGTCGTGAGGTAGGGGCCGTAGGTGTTCCAGGCCGCCTCGTGCCGGTAGCCGCCGGTCACGAAGTGCGCGTACATCGTGTCGAGCGTCCAGCGGGCCGCCCGGTCGATGTCCTCGCCCAGCTTGCTGCCCATGTGCAACCGCAGCGGATGGAAGAACGCCGCCGTGCCGATCATCGTCGAGTCGAGCCTGCCCACGTCCGCGGGCCCCGTCGGGATGTACGTCTCCCAGGCACCGCGCCTGCGCTGCTCGTCGAGGACCCAGCGCACCGAGGCCGCCGTCGCCCGCTTCAGGTCGTCGAAGGCGCCCCAGAGTTCGGGTACGTCGGGGGAGCCGATCCGCTCCGCGAGCCGCGCGGCCTCGTACAGGCCGGCGAGGCCCCACAGGTCGTCCCAGTAGTGCGGCTTGTCGCGCTCGCCGAGGTGCTCGGCGCTCCAGCCGCTGTGCAGCAGGCCGTACTGGTCACGGTTGTCCCGCAGCCACCGCGCGGCGTCGACGACGTAGGGCGTGTAGAGCTTCGCCCCGAACCCGGTGGCGCGGCCGTGCGTCCGGTCGAAGCGGCCGATCGCCCACAGTGCCTGGCCGTTGCTGTCCCACTCCCGGTCGTCCTTCTCGTGCGGCCCGCCGTAGAAGCCGTACTCGGCACACGGCCCGATCCGGCCCGTGCCGCGGTTGAACCTGAGCGGGTAGTGCGTGCCCAACTGCCGCTCGGCCAGGGCCGTGTCGCCGACCAGCGAGCAGGCGGTGGCCTCGACGGAGGAGTCCCGGATCCAGAAGGAGTCGTACACGGTGGGGCCCGGATGGATCTCGCCGTGGTCGGAGAGGATCAGGAGCTGTGAGCGGCACTGGCGGAACTGGTCCGCCAAGTGCGCCACCGGCCGCGGCAGTTCGGGCTGCACGCCCTGCGCGATCAGTTTCCCCGTCCAGAAAACCCGGTTGGCCTCCTCCAGGGCGGCAGCAGGCGTGGCCCTGATTTCCGCCAGATCGGCGGCGCCGCTGTAGAGGTCGACGGGAAGCCGTACGTCGAGCTCGAACAGCTCGTCGTCCGCGACCCGGTAGGGCCAGGCGAACGCCGCGCTGCACAGTCCCGCGATCTGGTCCTGCGCTTGCGGGGCGCCGTTCAGCTTGCCGCCGAGGACCAGGCCGTGGAACGCGTTGCGGGTCAGATAGGAGCCGGGGTCATACGTGAAGTCCGGGTTGCCGTACACGCCGTACTGCTCGGGAGG
>NZ_JBNNJZ010000361.1:0-8472 GCF_050270335.1 Streptomyces sp. NPDC059900 | reverse complement strand
GGATCGAGGGAGCCCTCGGCCACGACGTGGTCCACGGCCTCGACATCTCGGTCGCCCTCGGCCTGGAGCGCAGGGTTCCGCCGGCCCGTATCGACGTCCTTCTTAAGAAGGTCACGCCCAAGAGCACCAAGTTCTTCGGGGCGGACGTCGGCGGCGTCGAGCTGCGCGCCGACGATCTCGACTGGAGTTACGGCAGCGGCACTGTCCTGCGCGGCTCCGCGCAGGACCTTCTCCTCGTCCTGTACGGCAGGAAGCTCCCCGCGGGCCGCCTCCGGGGGGAGCCGCAGCACCGGTTCGCCCAGCAGGCTGCCTAGTCGGTGTACTTGGTGAGCCGGGTGATGCCGGCGATCCGGTACGCCGCCTCCTCCTCCAGGGTCTCGTTCTCCAGGAGCGCCGCCGCCAGGGCGTCCAGCTGGTCCCGGTGCTCCCTCAGCTGGCGGCACGCGCTCTCGTAGCAGGCGTCGACGATCCGCCGCATCTCGTGGTCGATCGTGTCGAGGGTGACCGGGGCGGCCGAGAGACCGTAGGCCTGCTGGGCGTCGCCCGGCAGCGCCGAGAGCCGGCCCACGCGCTCGCTCATGCCCCAGCGGCCGACCATGCCGCGGGCGATGTTGGTGACCTGTTCGAGGTCGTTCTCGGCACCCGTGGTGATGGCGTCGAAGACGACGTGTTCGGCCGCCATGCCGCCCAGGGCCCCGACGATCCGGCCGCGCAGATACTCCTCCGTGTACGCGTACTTGTCGGAGTCCGGCGTCGAGAGCGTGACGCCCAGGGCGCGTCCCCGCGGCACGATGGTGATCTTGCGGACCGGGTCGGCGCCGGGCTGGAGCATGCCGAGCAGGGCGTGCCCGCTCTCGTGGTACGCCGTGCGCCGCCGCTCCTCGTCGGGCATGACCAGCGGTCGCTCGGCGCCCAGCTGGACCTTTTCGAGGGCTTCGGAGAGGTCGGTCTGCGTGACCAGCTTCTGCTTGCGCTTGACCGCGAGCAGGGCGGCTTCGTTGGCGAGGTTGGCGAGTTCCGCGCCGGTCATCCCCGGTGTCGTACGGGCCACCTGGGCGAGGTCGACGTCGCCCGCCATCGGGATCTCCCGGGTGTGGATCTTGAGGATGGCCTCGCGTCCGCCGCGGTCGGGCGGGCTGACGGTGACGACCCGGTCGAAGCGGCCGGGGCGGGTCAGGGCGGGGTCGAGGATGTCGGCGCGGTTGGTGGCCGCGAGGACGATGACGCCCTCGGAGCCCGAGAAACCGTCCATCTCGGTGAGGATCTGGTTCAGCGTCTGTTCGCGCTCGTCGTGGCCGCCCATCCCGCTGCCGCCGCCGCGCGCCCGTCCGATGGTGTCGATCTCGTCGATGAAGATGATGGACGGCGCGACCTTCCTGGCCTCGGCGAAGAGTTCCCGTACGCGCGAGGCGCCGACGCCGACGATCATCTCGATGAACTCAGAGGCGGACGCCGAGAAGAAGGGCACCCCCGCCTCACCGGCAACGGCCCGCGCGAGCAGCGTCTTGCCGGTGCCGGGCAGGCCGGCGAGCAGCACGCCCCGCGGCATCTTGGCGCCCATCTCGCGGTAGGCGCCGGGGTTCTTCAGGAAGTCGACGACATCGCTGAGCTCGCCTTCCACCTCGTCGATGCCCGCCACGTCGTCGAAGGTGGTGCGCTGCTCGCCGGGTTCGAGCTCCACCGGCTTGGGCGGCGCCTTGCGGCCCAGCATGCCGCCCGCGCCGCCGCCCATGCCCGAGCTCATCCGCCGGGCGATGAAGATCCACAGGAAGACCAGGAGCAGCATCGGGGCCAGCGAGATGAGCAGGTTGGAGAGGAAGCTGCGCTCCTGGACGACCGGCTCGGCGGTGACGGTGACGTCGTGCTTGGTGAGGTCGTCCCAGAGTTTGTCGTCGGCGAAGGCGGGGCGCTGGGTGGTGAACTTGGTGTACTTCCCCTTCGCGTCGCCCGGCTTCTCCTGCTCCTTCTTGAGCTGTCCCTGGATCGCGTCGCCCTTGGAGTAGATCTTCGTGACGTTCCCGGAGTCGACCTGCTTGCTGAACTCCGTGTACGAGATCGTCGGCTCGTCGCCCTCGTTGAAGAAGGAGAGAACGAGGTTGGCGATGAGATAGACGATGAGCGCGGTGAGGATGAGCCCGCCCCACCCGCCCGGCATCTTCTTCTTGGGCGGCGGCGCGGGCGGGGGCGGGGGCGCGCCCTCGGAGCGCCATGGCTTGTCGGTCGCCCGGCGCGGCGGCACAGGGTTGCTCATACGGGGACGTTACGACACAAACAGGGGCCGGGCACCTGCTCGTATCCGCTCCAGGAACACGGCGAAACGCCCGCAAACATCCCAAAACGCCTGAGGCGCCCCTCCCGGCAGAGCAGAGGGGCGCCTCAGGCGGCGTACGACGGAAAGACGTCAGCCCATGAACTTCTTGAACTCGTCCGGCAGCTCGAAGTTCTGCCCCTGCTGTCCGGCGGGCAGGCCGAAGGCGCCGCCTTCCTGACCGGCCTGCTCGCGGCGGGCGGCGGCCTCCTGCTCCTCCTGCTTGCGCTTCATCGGGTTGCCCGACTTGCGCTTGCCCTTGGCCTGCTTCTGCTTCTTCTTCTGCTTGCCGGGGCCGCCACCCATGCCCGGCATCCCCGGCATGCCCGGCATTCCGCCGCCCTGGGCCATCCGCGACATCATCTTGCGGGCCTCGAAGAAGCGCTCGACCAGGTTCTTGACGGCGCTGACCTCGACGCCGGAGCCCTTGGCGATACGGGCGCGGCGCGAGCCGTTGATGATCGCCGCGTCCGCACGCTCGGCGGGCGTCATCGACTTGATGATGGCGGCGGTGCGGTCGACGTCCCGCTCGTCGAGGTTGTTGATCTGGTCCTTGATCTGCCCCATGCCGGGCATCATGCCGAGCAGCTTGCTGATGCTGCCCATCTTCCTGACCTGCTCCATCTGGGCCAGGAAGTCGTCGAGCGTGAAGTCCTTGCCGCCCTTGCTGCCCTGCAGCTTGGCGGCCATCTTCTCGGCCTCTTGCTGGGAGAAGGTCTGCTCGGCCTTCTCGATCAGCGTGAGCATGTCGCCCATGCCCAGGATGCGGGACGCCATGCGGTCCGGGTGGAACGCGTCGAAGTCGTCCAGCTTCTCGCCGTTCGAGGCGAACATGATCTGGCGGCCGGTCACCTGCGCGATCGACAGGGCGGCACCACCGCGGGCGTCACCGTCGAGCTTCGACAGGACGACGCCGTCGAAGCCGACGCCGTCGCGGAAGGACTCCGCGGTGTTGACGGCGTCCTGACCGATCATGGCGTCGACGACGAAGAGGACCTCGTCCGGGCTGACGGCGTCGCGGATGTCCGCGGCCTGCTGCATCAGCTCCTGGTCGATGCCGAGACGACCGGCGGTGTCGACGATGACGACGTCGTACTGCTTGGTCTTGGCGAACTCGATCGAGTCCTTGGCGACCGCGACGGGGTCACCGACTCCGTTGCCCGGCTGGGGGGCGTAGACGCCGACGCCCGCGCGCTCGGCGACCACGGAGAGCTGGTTCACGGCGTTGGGGCGCTGAAGGTCGCACGCCACCAGGAGCGGCGAGTGGCCCTGTCCCTTGAGCCAGAGGCCGAGCTTTCCGGCGAGGGTGGTCTTACCGGCACCCTGCAGACCGGCGAGCATGATGACGGTCGGCGGGTTCTTGGCGAACCGCAGACGTCGCGTCTCGCCGCCGAGGATGCCGATGAGCTCCTCGTTGACGATCTTGATGACCTGCTGGGCGGGGTTCAGGGCCTGCGAGACCTCGGCCCCGGCGGCGCGCTCCTTGACCTGCTTGATGAAGGCCCGGACGACGGGCAGGGCGACGTCCGCCTCGAGCAGGGCGATGCGGATCTCGCGCGCCGTGGCGTCGATGTCCGCCTCGGACAGGCGGCCCTTGCCCCGGAGGTTCTTGAATGTCGCTGCGAGGCGGTCGGAGAGAGTGTCGAACACGGCGGTCGCGAATCCTCGGGTCGAAGGGGGCGCCCCCCGCTCGCGCGAAGCTGAGCGTGGGGGAGGGCGGATAGGTCGCCCTCCAGGGTATCTGCACCACTGCGGGTGTGGGTCCGCAGTATCCGGGCGGAGCCCCGCACCCCGACGCACGTGGTCACCTACCCCCGCAGCGCCCCCTCCACCGCCCGGGCCACCCCCGCGGCCCGCTCCCCCGTCAGCGGCCCCGCCCCCGCTTCCGGCTCCGTCACGTAGAACGCGTCCACCGCGTTCGCACCCAGCGTGGAGACATGCGCACTGCGCACCACCACTCCCGCCGACTCCAACGCCCGCCCGATGCGGTGCAGCAGGCCCGGAGCGTCCTGGGCCCGCACCTCGATCACCGTCGCGACGCGGGAGCCGGCCGGAGCCACCGTCACCCGGGGCGGCGGGGCCACCGTGCCCCGGCGGCGGGGATACGCCGCGTCCCGTTCCGCGAGGCGCGCCGCGATGTCCAGCGAGCCGTCGAGGGCCCGCACCAGATCCGCCCGCAGCCGGGCGGCCTGCGGCAGCGAGCCGTACTCCGCCGCCACCCGCCAGTTGAGGAGCAGCACCGGGTCCTCGAGGCCGGACGGAAGGCCGACCCCCCGCAGCTCCGCGGTGCGCACCGCGAGCCGGTGCATGGCGAGCACCCCCGCGACGGCGGGCAGCACGCCGGGCTGGTCCGGCACCGCGATGACCAGCTCCACGCCCAGCGGCTCGGGGTCCCCGGCCGCCCCCTCCTCGGAGCCCGCTGCCCCTTCCGTCTGCGCGCGCAGGGAAAGCACAGGACCGCCCGTACGGAACGCCTCCACGGCGAGCCGCTCCTGCTCGGCGGTGGGAGCGACGTCCTCCGCCCCCTCCGGCTCGTCCCCCGAGAGCACCGCCCCCACCCGCTTCACCAGGTCGGCGACGAGCGATCCACGCCAGGCGGACCAGGCCGCGGGACCGGTGGCAAGGGCGTCCGCCTCCGTCAGCGCGTGCAGCAGCTCAAGGGTCCCCGTGGTCTTCACCGCTTCGGCGACGGACTTCACCGTGGCCGGGTCGTCGAGGTCCCGCCGCGTGGCCGTCTCGATCAGGAGCAGGTGATGGCGCACCAGGGTCGCGAGCACCGCCACGTCCGCCCGGTCGAAGCCGATCCTGGCGGCGACGTCACGGGCGATGATCTCCCCGGCCTCGGAGTGGTCCCCCGGCCAGCCCTTGCCGATGTCGTGCAGCAGCCCTGCCACGAGCAGCAGGTCGGGCCGCCCCACACGCCGGGTCAGCTCCGAGGCCTGCACCGCCGTCTCCACCAGATGCCGGTCGACCGTCCACGTGTGCACGGCGTTGCGCTGCGGCCTGCACCGCACCCGCTCCCAGTCGGGCAGCAGCCGGGTGATCAGCCCCTCGGCCTCAAGGGCCTCCCACACCTCCACGGTCGGCCGCCCCGCACCGAGCAGCGTCACCAGCTGTTCCCTGGCCTCCGCGGGCCACGGCGTGGGCAGCGGACGCACCGCTGCCGCCATCCTGCGCACCGCGTGCAGCGAGAGCGGGAGGCCGGCCTGGGCCGCGGCGGCAGCGGCCCGCAGCGGCAGCACCGGATCGCGCTCGGGCCTGGCCGCCCTGGCGAGGACCACCTCACCGTCCTGCTCCACCACGCCCTCGGCCAGCGGCGACCGCTCGGCCGCCGCCCCCTTGCCGCCGCCCAGCATGGCCTTCAGGCGCGGCCGCACGGAGCGGGACCGCAGCACCCGGTTCACCTCGCGCCACGTCACGTCACTCGCGTACGAGACGGTGCGCGCGGCCTCGTACACCTGGCGCAGCAAGGTGTCCGCGTCCAGGAGCCCCAGCTCGGCGGCGACCTGGTCCTGCTCCTGGAGGGCGAGCCGGTCCGTGGCCCGTCCCGTGGCCAGATGCAGCGCGTCCCGCACGTCCAGGAGCCGCCGCCGGGCATCGGCGAGCCCCTCACGCGGCGCGTCCGCGAGCCACGACGCGGCGACGGCCCGCAGCGCGGTCGCGTCCCTGAGCCCGCCGCGGGCCTCCTTCAGGTCCGGCTCCAGGAGGTAGCTCAACTCCCCCTGCCGCTCGGCCCGTTCCTCGCACAGCTCGCGCAGCTCCGGCAGCCGCTTCGGCGCGAGGTTGCGCCAGTCGGCGAGCACCGCGGTGCGCAGCCCGGCGGTCAGACCGAGGTCGCCCGCCACGTGCCGGGCGTCGAGGAGCCCCAGCTGCACCTTCAGGTCGTCGCCCGCGGTCTTGCGCGCCTCGGCCGGTGTCCGCACGGAGTGATCGAGCGCGAGCCCGAGGTCCCAGATGGGGTACCAGACGCGGTCCGCGAGGGCCGCCACCTCCCCCGCGTCCGCGCTGCCGTCGTGCAGCAACAGCAGATCGAGGTCGCTGCGCGGTGACAGCTCACCCCTGCCGTAGCCGCCCACGGCCACCAGCGAGGCCCCGCGCGGCACCCCGGCGCCCGCGCCCGTGAAGAGCCCGGTCAGCCAGTCGTCCGTCAGATCGGCGAGGGCCGAACGGCGCGGCGGCCCGGACTGCGCCTCCCCCTGGAGGAGGCGCAGCCGGGCCGCCGCATAGCCGCTGGGTCCGGAGTCTTCCGAGTCCGATTCAGTACGTACGTCCACACTCGTCACCCAGCAGCTCCTGTCAGTCCCGCTCAGTTCCGCTCTGTTCCGGTCAGTCCACCCCGGCCCGCGTCACAGCGCATCGGGGCCGCGCTCCCCGGTCCGTACCCGGATCGCCGTGTCGACCGGGACGCTCCAGACCTTGCCGTCCCCGATCTTGCCGGTCCGGGCGGCCTTCACCACGACATCCACGAGCTGTTCGGCGTCGTCGTCCTCGACGAGGACCTCGATACGGATCTTCGGCACGAGATCGACGGTGTACTCGGCGCCGCGGTAGACCTCGGTGTGTCCGCGCTGACGGCCGTAGCCGCTGGCCTCCGTGACGGTCAGGCCCTGGACGCCGAAGGCCTGGAGGGCCTCCTTGATCTCGTCGAGGCGGTGCGGCTTGACGACCGCGGTGATGAGCTTCATGCGTCCACCTTCTTGTTCTTGCCGGTGTCCTTGTTCTTGCCGGCCTCCTGGACCGGGCCCGGCACGGCGGCGGTGCGGGGCGCGGTGCCGCCGCCCGCTCCGCTGAAGTCGTACGCGGTCTCGGCGTGCTGCACCTGGTCGATGCCCGCGACCTCTTCGTCCTCGCTGACCCGCATCCCGATGGTCTTGTCGACCAGGAGGGCCAGGACCGCGGAGGCGATCAGGGAGTAGGCGAGGACAGCGCCGACACCGGCGGCCTGCTTGCCCAGCTGTTCGAGGCCGCCGCCGTAGAAGAGGCCCTTCGCGTCGGACTGGACGCCACCGGTGGCGAAGAAGCCGACGAGCAGCGAGCCCACGACACCGCCGACGAGGTGGACACCGACGACGTCGAGGGAGTCGTCGTAGCCGAACTTGAACTTGAGGCCGACGGCCATGGCGCACAGCAGACCGGCGATGGCACCGACGGCGATCGCGCCGAGCGGCGAGACGGCGCCGCCGGACGGGGTGATGGCGACGAGACCGGCGACGGCACCGGAGGCGGCGCCGAGCGTGGTGATCGCGCCGTGCCGGATCTTCTCGTAGGCGAGCCAGGCCAGCATGGCGGCGGCGGTGGCGACCTGCGTGTTCAGGAACATCATCGCGCCGACGCCGTCTTCGTTGCCCAGCCACGATCCGGCGTTGAAGCCGAACCAGCCGAACCACAGGAGTGCGGCGCCGAGCATGACGAGCGGCAGGCTGTGCGGCCGCATCGGGTCCTTCTTGAAGCCGACGCGCTTGCCGATGACCAGGATCACGCCGAGCGCGGCGGCACCGGCGTTGATGTGCACGGCCGTACCGCCGGCGAAGTCGATGACGCCGAGTTCGAAGGCCCAGCCGCCCGTGCCCCACACCCAGTGCGCGACGGGGAAGTAGACGACGGTGGCCCAGAGCGCGACGAACAGCGCCCAGGCGGTGAACTTCACGCGGTCGGCGAGCGCACCGCTGATCAGTGCGGGCGTGATGATCGCGAACATCAGCTGGAAGACCGCGAAGACATAGACCGGGATGGTGTAGCCGTCCCACAGCTCCGTGAGCCCTATGCCGCTGAGGCCCACGTAGTCGGACGACCAGCCGAAGAGGCTGCCGTGGTCGGTGCCGAACGCGATGGAGAAGCCGTACAGCACCCAGAGGATGGTGACGATCCCCAGACTGATGAAGCTCATCATCAGCATGTTCAGCGTGCTCTTGACGCGGACCATGCCTCCGTAGAAGAAGGCCAGTCCCGGTGTCATGAGCATCACCAGGGCGGAACAGATGAGCATGAACCCAGTGTTGGCGGCAGACAGCTGCGGGGCGTCTGCGGCGATCGTGATGCCTGGGGGCATCGGCGTCTCCTCGTCGTCGTATGCGGCCCGTGCGGGCGGGGCTGGGTCTGCCGTCACACCCCCGTCGTCCGCCCGGAGGGCGGGCCGCGCGGCGTCAGGTGCGTGCTCTCGGCGC
>NZ_JBNNJZ010000360.1:0-8506 GCF_050270335.1 Streptomyces sp. NPDC059900 | reverse complement strand
GTGAACCGCCCAGAGGACATCTCCCCGGTGGGGATGGCGGCAGACCTCCACCTGGACCTCGCCGTGCACAACTTCGGTATCCAGGAGTACTCGGGCCACACCGCCCTGACCGACGAGGTCTTCCGGCACGCCTACACGTTCGCCGACGGCCACCTGCACCCGGGCGAGGCTCCCGGCATCGGTGTGGAACTGGACGAGGAGCTCGCGGCCGCCCACCCCTACGAAGCGGCCTATCTGCCGGTCAACCGGCTGCAGGACGGGACCGTGCACGACTGGTGAGCAGCCGGGGGAGGGGCGGCCGGCGCCGCCCCTCCCTCCCGTCCTTCCCGCCCGTCCCTTCCTGCCCCCTGGACAATCCCGTCACCGGGTGCTGGGATGCCAACTGCCTCTGACGCACACGCTGTTGAGATCTCGCACGCCACGGTTTTCCAACGTTGTAAAGCAGCCTGCGCGGCTGCCATCAGCGCATACGGACAACGACGGGACGGTACTCATGACGCAGCTCGGCCGACGCCACTTCCTCCTGCGCTCCGGCGCGATCACCCTCGGAGCGGCCGGCGGGACGACCGCCTTCGCCGGCCCCACCGCGCACGCCGCGGCCCCGGCGCGCGGCGGACTCTACGGACCCAGCGCCGCACCGCTGGCCCCCACCGCCTTCCAGAAACTCCCGCTGGGCAGCGTCACCGCGCGCGGCTGGCTGCGCGGCCAGCTCGACCTCCTGCTCGGCGGCCTGTTCGGGCGCTACGCGGAGATCTCCCACTTCCTCAAGTTCGACGACTCCGGCTGGGTGCACCCGGACAAGGTGGGCTGGGAGGAAGTGACGTACTGGCTGCGCGGATACGTCGACCTCGCCGCCCTCACCGGGGATCGCACCGCCCTGGCCGAGAGCCGCCGCTGGATCGACGCGATCCTCGCCACCCAGGAAGCGGACGGCTTCTTCGGCCCCGGAAGACTGCGCACCTCGCTCAACGGCGGCCCCGACTTCTGGCCCTACCTGCCGCTCCTCCAGGCGCTGCGCTCCCACATGGAGTTCACCGGCGACAAGCGCATCGAGCCGTTCATCCTGCGCTTCATGCGCTTCATGAACGCCCAGGGTCCCGGCGCCTTCGACTCCAGCTGGGTCTCCAAGCGCTGGGGCGACGGCATGGACGTCGCCTTCTGGCTCTACAACCGCACCCGCGAGAGCTTCCTGCTCGACCTCACCGACAAGATGCACACCCACGGCGTGGACTGGGCCGGGGGCGTCGCCGACTGGCACAACGTCAACGTGGCGCAGGGCTTCCGCGAGCCCGCCCAGTACGCGCTGCGCTCGGGCAAGGCGGACCACACCCGGGCGACGTACCGCAACTACGCGACCGCGATCGGCACCTACGGCCAGTTCCCCGGCGGCGGCTTCGCGGGTGACGAGAACGCGCGCCCCGGCTTCAGCGACCCCCGCCAGGGCTTCGAGACCTGCGGCACCGTCGAGTTCATGGCCAGCCACGAGCTGCTCACCCGCATCACCGGCGACCCGGTCTGGGCCGACCTGTGCGAGGAGCTGGCCTTCAACATGCTGCCCGCGTCGACCGACCCCGCCGGATCGGGCATCCACTACGTCACCAGCGCCAACAGCATCGACCTGGACAACACCCGCAAGACGCAGGGCCAGTTCCAGAACGGCTTCGCGATGCAGTCCTTCCAGCCCGGCGTCGACCAGTACCGCTGCTGCCCGCACAACTACGGCATGGGCTGGCCCTACTTCACCGAGGAGCTGTGGCTCGCCACACCCGACCGCGGCCTTGCGGCGGCCATGTACGCGCCGTGCCGGGTCACGGCGAAGGTCGCCGACGGCACCTCCGTCACGATCACCGAGGACACCGACTACCCCTTCAAGGAGACCGTCACCCTCACCCTGGCCCTGGACAAGGCGGTGCGCTTCCCGCTCCGGCTGCGCATCCCCGGCTGGTGCAAGGGCCCCCAGCTCTCCGTCAACGGACGGCGGGTGCAGGCACCGGCCGACGGACCTGCCTTCGCCGAGATCGAGCGGACCTGGCGAAGCGGCGACCGTGTCACGCTGCGGCTGCCGCAGTCCACGGCGGTGCGCACCTGGAAGAGCGGAGCGGTCAGCGTCGACCGCGGGCCGCTGACCTACTCCCTGCGCATCGGCGAGTCCTACGAGCGGTACGCCGGCACGGACGCCTTCCCGCACCAGGCGGTGCACGCGACCACCCCGTGGAACTACGCGCTGGCCCCCGATCCGAAGGACGCCCTCACCTTCAGCGCCGATTCCGGCCCGCTGACCGGCGACCCCTTCACGCACGAGGACGTCCCGGTACGCATCCGGGCCCGCGCCCGGCGCCTGGAGCAATGGGTCGCCGACGACGAGCACGTGGTGGCCCCGCTCCAGCAGAGCCCGGCGAAGGCCACCGGCCCGGAGGAAGAAGTCACCCTCATCCCGATGGGCGCGGCCCGCCTGCGCGTCACCGCGTTCCCCACGGCGAGCCCCGACGGCCGCCCCTGGACGCCCGAGCCGCCCTACCGCCGGATCGAGAACCGGCACAGCGGCAAGATCCTCGCGGTCGACGGTATGTCCCTGGACGACGGCGGACGCGTGGTGCAGTTCGACAACTCCGGTACGGGCGACCACGCATGGCAGCTCATCGACCGGGGCGAGGGCCGCTGCACCCTGCGCAACGGCCACAGCGGCAAGGTGCTCGGCATCGAAGACGCGTCCACGGCCAACTCCGCCAAGTCCGTCCAGTACACCGACAGCGGCGCCGCCCATCTGCGCTGGGAGCAGGTCGACAAGGGGGACGGCTGGTTTTTGCTCCGCAACGCGCACAGCGGCAAGGTCCTCGGCGTGGACGGCATGTCGACGTCCAACAGTGCGCAGGTCGTGCAGTTCGAGGACAACGGCACGGCGGATCATCTGTGGCGGCTGGTCTGACATCTGCCCCCGCCGGGAGCGGACTTCAGCCGCTTGCGCGGGGGCCCGCCCGGCCGGTCCTGTCTGCTGCGGCGGCGGCCGTCGGCGGGTAGTCGCCGACGGCCATGGAGTTGTAGAGGCGCGCGCTCTTGGTGGTCAGGCGGAGCAGGGCGCGGCCGGCTGACGGCGGCAGGGCCGAGATCAGCCGGGAGCCCTGCGCCAGTGCCCGCACGCCCCGGCGGGATGCGGGGATCAGGGTCTTGGCCGCACTCAATCCGACCTCGCGGCTTCTGCGCACGGACTCTGCCATCGCACGCTCGTAGGCCGCGAAGGCGCGCTCGTGGTCGCCGCCTGCCCGGGCCAGTTCCCCGGCCAGGACGTAGGCACCGACGACGGCCAGGGTGGTGCTGCCGCCGACGGCCGGGCCGGGGCAGTAGCCCGCGTCGCCGACGAGTGTCACCCGCCCCCGCGACCAGGTGTCCATGTGCAGCTGGGTGATCGAGTCGAAGTAGAACGCCGGGGTGCGGTC
Source organism: Streptomyces sp. NPDC059900 (assembly GCF_050270335.1). NCBI lineage: Bacteria > Bacillati > Actinomycetota > Actinomycetes > Kitasatosporales > Streptomycetaceae > Streptomyces > Streptomyces sp. NPDC059900. Next base: position 5,072 of record NZ_JBNNJZ010000360.1, on the reverse strand, counting down.
GAGCTCCGCCAGCCAGCGGTCCACGTCGGCGTGCAGGCCGCCGAACGCCTCGCGCAGCAGTTCCTTCTGCCGGGGCACGTCGCGGTGGTGGCAGTCGAGTTCGCGCTCGCTGCGGAAGAGGAACAGCACCCGCGCCTCGCCGAGGTGCCGCGCGCCGTACATTCCGGCGGTGCGGCCCACACCGACGTGGATCAGGAGCTCACCGTCGAGACCGGAGGCGTTGGGCAGGGTCAGTACCCCGAGATAGGCCCCGACGAAGGATCCGAAGCGTGACTCGTCCCCGAAGACGAGGCGGCGCACGTTGGAGTGCAGCCCGTCCGCGCCGACGACGAGGTCGAAGCGGCGTGGTGGGGCGTTCTCGAACCGCACCTGTGCGTCGGGTGAGATCACGGTGATCGAGTCGTCGAAGAGGTACTCGACGTCGTCGCGGGTGGCGTCGTAGCAGATCTCGCTCAGGTCGTCGCGCATGATCTCGACGTGCCGGTCGGAGGCGGCGCCGAAGATCTTGGAGAGGTCCACCCGGACGGGCCGCCGCGCGCCCTGCGGGCACAGGGTCATGCGGTGCGTGCCGATGGCCCGCTCCTCGATGCGCGGGAGCACGCCCATCTTCTCGGAGATCTCCATCGCGGGCCGGAACAGGTCGACCGCATGGCCGCCGGTCTTGCGCAGCGTCGGCGCGCGCTCGACGACAGTGACGGAGCAGCCGTGCCGGGTGAGCCAGTACGCCAGTGCCGTACCGGCGATACCGGCGCCGGAGATGAGTATCCGCATGCCCGAGCTCCTTACTTAACGATAGGTAAGTCCGGTTGGACACACGGTACTTACCTATCGTTAAGTAAGATAGGGTTCCGGCATGACTCGCCCCTCCGACACCAAACAGCGCATCCTGGAGGCTGCCCGCGAGCTCTTCGTCCAGCAGGGGGTGCAGCGCACCAGCCTGCAGGACATCGCCGCCCGCCTGGGCATCACCAAGCCGGCGCTCTACTACCACTTCTCCTCACGCGAGGAACTGGTCCGCAGCATCGTGCAGCCGATCCTCGACGAGGAGGAGGCGTTCCTGGGCGGCCAGGAGGCGCTGGCCGAAGTGGAGCCCCGCGCCCTGCTGGAGGGCTACTTCGACTTCCACTACCGCCACCGCAAGGAGATGGTCCTCATGCTCGGCGAGCTGACCACGCTCGCCGACCTGGGCCTGATCGAGCGCGTCCTTGACTGGCGCGGGCGGCTGGCGCGCCTGATCCACGGCCCCGAACCCACCCTGGAGCAGGCCACCCGGGCCGCGATCGCCTTCGGCGGCCTCCAGGACTGCACCATCCAATTCCCCGACGCGCCGAGGGACGAGCTCCGCCGGGCGGCCGTGGACGGCGCCTGCGCGGCCCTGGGCATCGAGCCGCGCCGCCGGCGCTGAGCCCGGCTCGTCGGCCTCCGCCCCGGCCCTTCGCCGATCGCCGCCCGGAGCGCCGTACGGCACGCTCAGACGATCATGACCCGGCGTCCGCGCGTGTGGCCGGCCTGGCTGTCGGTGTGTGCCGCCGCGGCGTCGGGGAGCGAGTATGACTTCTCGACCGGGATGTGCAGCCTGCCCCGTGAGATGAGGGCGAGGGTCTCGGCGAGCGCGTCGGGCATGCTCCCGGCCACGCCGGAGAAGCGGACGCCGAAGTCGGGCGCGGTGAGATCGGCGGTGGAGACGACCTTCCGCGGATCCCCGGTCAGCTCGACGAGTTCGCGGATCACGCCGGAGCCGGCCAGATCGAGAGCCGCGTCGATGCGGCCGAGCTGCCGCACCCGCTCGACCAGACCCTCGCCGTACGTCGTGGCGACGGCGCCCAACTCCCGCAGATAGTCCTGGTTCGCGGCGCCTGCCGTGCCGATCACCGAGATGCCGCGATCGCGGGCGACCTGGAGCACCGCCGAGCCGACGCCGCCCGACGCGCCACTGACCAGCAGTGTCTGGCCGGGCCGCACACCGACCTCGCGGATGATGCGCAGCGCGGTCTCCATCACGGAGGGGTAGCCCGCCGCCTCCTCGAACGTCAGCGCCTCGGGCATACGGGCCCAGGCCCCCAGCACGGCGAATTCGGCATAGGTGCCGTGGCCTTCGCCGAACACGCGGTCGCCGGTCTCGACCCCGTCGACGCCCTCGCCGACCTCGTCCACCACCCCGGAGGCGTCCAGTCCGACCCCGGAGGGCAGCTCGGTCGGATGGGCTCCCAGGACCTGGCCTTCGCGGATCCGCCAGTCGACGGGGTTCACGCCCGCCGCCCGCACGGCGATGCGTATCTGGCCGGGGCCCGCGTGGGGCTCCTCGGCGTCGGTGAGTTGCAGGACGTCGGGACCGCCGAACTCGGCGAAGCTCACTCTCTTCATGCCGCCGAACGTAGCACTAACGGTTAGTGTTTCACAACGGTTAGGATTTTGTACCTGGTAGTGTCCAGGGCATGACCGAGCCGTCCGGACGCCGGGAACGCAAGAAGGCCGCGACCCGCCAGAAGATCGCCGATACCGCCCTGGAGCTCTTCCTGGAACGCGGGTATGACGCGGTGGGCATTCGCGACGTGGCCGCCGAGGCCGACGTGGCCGTCACCACCGTCTTCTCCCACTTCGCCTCCAAAGAGGCCCTGGTGTTCGAGCAGGACGAAGACTTCGAGCAACGCCTCACGCGGGCGGTCACCGACCGGGCGCCGCACGATCCGCTCATCCCCGCGCTGCGCCAGGAGATCCGGGCCCTGGTGCGCCACTGCACGGCAGAAGGCGCAGATCCCCTCTGGCGCATGATCGACGCATCGCCTGCCCTGCGGCAGTACGAAGAGGCGATGAGGCTGCGCCATGCGACATCACTGGCAACGGCCATCGCCGCCGACCTCGGCCTGCCCGCGGACGCGACGTCCTGCCGGGCCGTCGCACGGTTCGCGATCGACGCCTTCTCGCTGGCCCGCGAGGCGGACGATCCGCAGGCCGTGGTCGACGAGGTCTTCGAGATGATCGAGGCGGCCTGGCAGGCCGCCGCACCTGCCCGACGCTCGTGAGGCAGGCGGGCCGGCCGCCGGAGCGTCGTCGTGATCGCCGCGGCATGCGCTCCACCGTAGAAAGGGGAGGGGAGCGATGAGCCTTCGTCAGTTCGAGTACGCCCTGGCCGTGGCCGAGGAGGGCTCGGTGACCGCCGCGGCGGAACTGCTGCGCGTCGCCCAGCCGTCGGTGTCCCAGCAGATCCGCGGCCTGGAGCGCGAACTGGGCGTGAAGCTGTTCGCCCGCACGCCGAGCGGTCTGGTGCCCACCGTGGTCGGCCGCGCGTTCCTGCGGGAGGCGGAAGTCGCGGTGCGCGCCTCACGGCGGGCCAGGGCAACGGCACAGGCCGGCGCCGAAGACCTGGTGGGCGAGCTGGTGGTCTCGGTGCAGATGGGCTTCGGCACACGGCAGTTGCCCGGTGCCCTCGGCGCCCTGCGCCGCCGCTACCCGCGCCTCGAGGTCAGCGTCTTCGAGGAGCCGAGCTCCGCCGAGCTGGAACAGCTGGGCCGCCGGGGCGTGCTGGACCTCGCCCTGATGGCGCGGTGCGAGCAGAGCCCCGACGACGCCCACCACCTGGGCGACGAGGAGTTCGTGGTGGTCCTCGCCGCCGGGCACCCGCAGCTCGACGCGGCCCGCGTCGAGCTGCGCGAACTGAAGGGGGAGCCGTGGGTGAGGTTCGACCGCGACAGCGCGCTGGACGCCGTGCTCCTGAGCGTGCTGCGGGACAACGACCTGACCCCGACCACCGCCGCCCGCGTGTCCCAGACGGCAACGGCCGTGCGCTGGGCCGCGCACGGCCTCGGGGTCACGCTCGTCCCGGCCTCCGCGGTCCCGAACGGCCACGAACACCTCGTACGCCCGGTGTTCCCGGCCGTGTCCCAGCCCGTCATCGCCGTCCTTCGGCAGGAAGCGGGCCCGGCGGAGACCGCTCTGCTCGAGCTTCTGCGTGCAGAGAAATGGTAATCACCGCCTGAGTGCATTGCCGTCCCGGCGCCTTCCCGTTCCGGTGAATTCCCGTCACCCGGAATCGTATCTCAGGAATTCCGTCACCGTCAGCCCCTGGTGAATTCACCGCCGTCCACGACGAGATTGCTCCCGGTCAGCCAACTCGCCCGCTCGGACATGAGGAACAGCGCGGCGTCGGCGATGTCGTCGGGCCGGCCGTCGCGTCCCAGCGGGGGAGCGGTGGTGTCCTGGCCCGGCCCTGAGTCTATGAGCGCCCACTGCTCGCGCGTCGCCTCGCCGCCCGGAGTGGCGGTCCTGCCCGGAGAGACGGTGTTGACCCGCACTCCGTGCGGGGCCAGCTCCGCGGCCAGTCCCCGGCTGTAGTTCTCCAGCGCCGCCTTCGCCGCCGTGTAGTGCAGGAACGGCGGCGGCGTGAGGGGGTTCGCGGCCGAGGAGACGTGCACGATCACCCCGGAACGCTGCTCCCGCATCCCCGGCGCGAGCAGCGAGTCAAGTCGCACGGCTGCAAGGAAGTTCAGGTCGAGCGCGTCCTGCCACTCCTCGTCGGGGATGGCCGTAGCGCTCTGGTGCGGTCGTGCGCCGCCCGCGTTGTGCACCAGGAGGTCCACCCCGCCGAGCACCTCCCGCGCGGTCGCGGCCAGCGCCTGTGCGCCGGCCCGCGTCCGTACGTCGGCCTCCACGAAGGTGGCTCCCTGCGGCACCGTGCTCGTCGCGGCCCTGGCGGTGGTGAGTACCTCGGCGCCCGCGTCCAGGAGTTGGCGCACGAGGGCCGCTCCGATCCCGCGGGAACCACCCGTGACCAGAGCCCGCTTTCCCGTGAATTCCTTCTTCTCTGAATTCTCCGGGTCGTTCTTCGTGGAGTCGTTTCCGTCCGTGGTCATGCCACTGGTCCTCTCGGTTTCGCAAATACCCGCTCGGCGGCCTTCGGCGAGCTGTTTCACGGTACGTACGGAAAAGAGAGCGGGGCAAAGACGAAATGTCAGCAGAGGCTATAGGAAACTCCTATGTCGGTTGCTGTGCCTCGCGCAGCTGTAGCTGGTTCGTCGCCGTCTCTGCGTGGGCTAGGTCATTATAGTGCGAGAGCTCAGGTTTGTGTTGTTAAT